>NZ_CP108416.1 GCF_035978755.1 Streptomyces sp. NBC_01298 | reverse complement strand
CAGCGCTGCGCGCTGGGGACTAGAACCGCCTCGCTGCGCTCGGCGGGCTGCGCTGAGCGCAGCTAGAGCCCGCTCCTTCGGAGCGGGTACCTGAGCGCTGCGCGCTCAGGACCGAAGGCCCTGGCTGCGCTCGGGCGAGGCCCTTCGGGCTTGCCTCTCCGCTTCGCTCCGAGTCATAGCCGGGCCTTCGGCCCGGAGTCCTGCGCTTTGCTCTGGACTGCCACCGGTTCCGCTGCGCTCCACCGGTGGGGGCCGCTTTGCGGCCCAGAGCCTCTCGCTTCGCGAGGGGACCCCTCCGCTTCGCTCCGGGGCTGGGAGCTTTGGGCCAAGGGGTACCGAAGCGCTTCGGACTGAAGCTGCCGGCTGAGTTCGGCGGAGGCCGCTTTGCGGCCTGGTGCCTCGCGCTTCGCGAGAGGGCCCCTCCGCTTCGCTCCGGAGCAGTGACATGCCTCGCTTCGTTCCGGGGTCCTTCGCTTGGCTGCGGACTGGCTCTGGTGGGAAGAGCCTGCTTGGGGGCCCCAGTGACGTTGTGTCACATAGTCAGGGCTGGCGGTTGGGAGAGTCATTCTTACTCGCTCATGGACGAACATGTTGGGCTTCGCCTTGTGAACTGTGGCAAGCGTGGAGTGTTGAAAAAGGGCTGTTGGACCTTGAAGGAATCGGCCACCGCGGTTTCCTACAGGGTTGAGGTCGTTTCCTGGGCAAGCATCGGGGTTAGCACACGTGAAGGGTGGTTCTTGGGGTGCGTCGGGTGAGGTTGAGAGTGAGGGGCTGTCACCTCGGGTTTTGGTTGTGGTCTTAACGGCGTTAACGGGTCTGCTGAGTGGGTTGTTAACGGCGTTAAGGGTTGTAGATGAGGGCTGCTTCAAAATGATGGGTGGATAGAGATGGGAATCAGTCAGATTCTGCGGGGTTGTGGCTGAGGAGCGAGGGGTTCCGGTGGGGTGGGCGGGCTTGGGGAGGGGGTGGTTTTTGGGGCGGATGGGAGGTCTTGCGTGCGGGTTGAGACGGTGTTTAAAGCTTGGGCGGGAGCGTCCACCGGCCTATAGAAGGTACGGAGATGCGTCGTTGCAGGTCAGAGGGGGTACGGGGGAAAAGATATGTCCCCTCAGGAGGGACATATCTCGGGTGTTGTGTCGCTGCTAGGGGGACACAACGACTGCAAAATGTCAGTGGTACTGACGTAAAATGCGCTAAAACGTCGGCGGGGCTGACGTATGGGGGGAGATCTGCCGGCTAACTGGTGGTGGGGTGGGTGCGGTTGGCCGGGGAGGGTCGGGAGGGGGTCCGGGGGGTGTGTGGCTGAGATATGTCACCTGTGAGGGGACACAAGACACGCCGAACGTCAACGAGCGTGACACTTGTGTCACCCTTGTTGACATACTGATCTCCGCAGATCAACGGAGTGGAGAGCAGCCTCGTGTCATCAGAGCCACAGCGCCGCCGGGGCAATCCGGTAGGGACCCCGCGTCCCGATCTGCCGGTGGACGATGCGATCTCCGCGTGGAGTCAGCCCCTGGCTCCGGTCAAGGATCTGGACAGCCTCGCGAAGCGGTACCCCACGCGGAAGCTGACCTTGGACGGTGAGCGCAAGCCGCTGGAGTTCTACGGGACCGAGAATCAGCCGAATGCGTTCTCGATGGACAGCCTCGAGTTCTTCCTCGTGATCGCCCAGTACTTCCGCGAAGCGCTGCCTCTGCGGCTGATCCTGCTGCTCATCGCCTGCCAGCGGGCGGGGGGGCGGATTCCACTTACCCAGGAGGAGATGGCTACCATCCTGGATGTCAGTCGGACGAAGACGTCGGAAGCTCTGCACACGGTGATGTCTCATGGGATCGTCTTCAAGGTGCGGCGGGGTGTCTATCAGTTCAACCCGCCCTACAGTTACCGGGTAGCGGAGTTCATCCCGGGTACCGAGATGACGGGTGAGTTCGTGAAGGTGGAGCAGCACGGGACCATCTCGCAGATTCGTAGCGATACGAGCCTGCCGGACCTGGTGCGCTTCCCCTCGCTGGACCACATGAGGCAGGCCATCGCGGAACTGCGGGCCGAACGGGCAAGAGAGCGCGCTGCGCGTCGGGTGAGCCGGACGAAGCGCACGGGAGAAGGGACGGCTCAGTGAGTACCTTGCGATTCGCTGCGGTCAACGCAGACGGGCTGCTCTCCGACCTCGACCTGCCTCCGGCGGCGTACCGGGTGTTGCTGAAGTTGCGCTCGCTCAGCGAGCCGGGCGGGCGGATCCTCATCGACCAGGCGACGGTCGGCGGGATGCTGGACCTGAGCCGGCCGAGCGTGAACGCCGCGCTGCGGAGCCTGGAACTGGCGAAGTTGGTCAGGAAGATCCGGAACGGGGTCTACCAGATCAACCCGATGCTCGCCGGTTACACCTCGTTCGAGGATGCGGTCGCGGCCGTGAACGAGATGGACGCGGAGGAGCGGCTGGACGCTCGGGGCTATGTGGCCAGCTACCACCGGGCAGTGGCGGCGTATCAGGACCAGCTCGCCGAGCAGCGCAAGAAGCGGGCGGCTCAGGCCGTCGCCAAGAAGGCGGCTGAGTCGAAGCGGCGTAGGGCGCTGCACGCGGTTGGCTGAGTGAGTGGTGTTTGCAGGGCTTCTGAGGGGTGCTCAGGGGCTTGTGGGGGCCCCGGAGCACTCCGGGGCCCTTTGTGTTGGCTGAGGGGCTCAGGGGGGCTTGGAAGGGCTCGGGGGTGGGAATTGGCCACGGTGCCCTCGGTGCCGTTGACAAGTTGCCCCCTGCTGCTTTGCGGGGGGCGTTGTCCGGTTTCTAGAAGTTGAGCTCCACGTAGTCGATGTCGGTGAACTCGACCAGGAGGCCCTGGGCGCGGGCGCCGTTGTCCTTGAAGTAGATCTCCTGGAGCCCTTCGGCGGTGATGCCGCGGAGCTGGGCTTCGGAGGCTCCGGCCTCGTGGGCGCTGAAGAGGCGGGAGGCGTACTCCGGGGGGAGGTGCTGGGTGATGCGGCGCATCCGGCCGTCGTCGGTGGTGCCGGGGGCCGCGCTGAAGCCGAAGCGGGCGCGGGTCTCGATGACCAGCCCGGTCTGCTTCGCGGCCTTGTCGCGGGCGCGCTTGCGGACCAGGGGCTGCCAGCGGCGGCGCACCTCGCGCTCCAGGCGGGCGGAGAGGGCCGGCTTGGGCTGTTTGATCTGGTCCTTCACGTACCGCTCGACCGTGCGCCGGGAGATGGCGAGGAGGTCGGCCACGGCCTTGGTTGATTTGAGCTGTTTGACGAGGTATCGGATTTGGGCGCCGGCCGATTTGGGGATGGGACGGGTGAAGTTCTGTTCGTCGGCGCGGTCGAGGCTGTCGCTGATCTCGGACATGGGTGGCTCTTACTCTCCGTCGGCCGCGGCGTCGTGGCCCTTGATGTGACGGGCGGGGTTGTGGCGTTCGTCGAGTAGTTGAACGGCCCAGAGGAGGGGTTGGGTGCCCTCGTGCTTGACCATGCCGGGGCTGACGCCGAGACGGAAGCCGCCGGGCAGGGGCTTGCCCTCGGGGGTGCGGGGGAGGAAGTCGAGGGGGCTGGGGCCGTTCGAGAGGTAGACCGCGCAGTCGGAGAGGACGGCGATGGGGTAGAGGTCCGCGGCTGTCGCGAGTTTCTGCATCTTGCGGTGCATGTTGACTCGGGCCGTGGAGATGACGGCGGCTCGGATGTCGGGGCGCCAGGTGGGGCGTTCGAGGGCGGGCCAGCTTTCGCCGGGGCGGTAGCCGGCGCCCTGCGGGCGTTCGCGGAGCTTGCCGATGCCGCCCTTGACGGTGGACTTGATCGCGGAGAGGACCGCTGTCTGCGGGGCGGGGGAGTCGGGGTCGCCCTTGTACTCCGCCATCGCTTGGAGGAAGGCGGAGTCCGTGAGGGAGGCGTGGACCCCGAGTTCGGCCATCGTCGCCATGTAGGCGTCGCGCAGGCGGGTGTACCAGGCGTCGAGGTACGGGCCGTGCTCCGGGCGGAGCCAGGCCTCGGTGGGCCGGACGGTGAGGCCGAGCTCCTGGGCGTAGGCGAGGGTCGGAGTGGCGTACCAGGCGGGGCCGGTGGGCGGGAGGCCCTGCGGGGTGAAGGGGCTGGGGAGCCGGGGGTCCATGGCTGCGGCTTGGGCGGAGAGGTCCACCAGCCAGGAGCCGGGGAGCTTCGGGTCGAAGCGGGGGCCGTCGGTGTGGACCGCGGGGCCGGTGCCGACGAGGAGGCGGTTGGCGGCCGCGGCGAAGGCCATGTTCACGTCGATGCCGACGGCGTGGGTGCGGGTGCACTCGGCGTCGCTGAGGAGCTGGGGGTCGCGGATCCAGTCGTACGCCTCCTCGTCGAGGACCTGGTCCGGGGTGCGCTGGTGGGACCGGGGGTAGAGGGCCGCGACGACCGGGTGCTCGTCGGGGGCCTCCGGGGGAGCGGGGTCGACGGGGCGGGTCAGGGAGCCGGGTACCGGGGCGGAGACCCAGGTGTTCGTCGACTCGTCGCGGGCCGCGCGGGTGGGCGGGCGGAGCGCCGTCATGAGTTCCAGGCCCGAGACGGCCGTGGAGCCGCGGGGGGTGAGGACGCGGGTCGCGTAGGAGGTGAGGAGCTCGGCGAGTTCCGGTGCGGGGAGGTCGGCGGTGTGCTCGCCCCAGGCGCGGGGGTCGAGGGCGCCCCAGGGGAGGATCGCGAGCTGGACGCACTGGCGGCCGGTGGTGGGGGTGGCGGGGCGGTAGATGCGGGGCCACGGGCCGAAGCCACGGCGGGTCAGCTGCCATTTCGCCTTGGTGAGCTGCTTGATGACCGGGTGGTCGTCGGGGAGGCGCAGGCCGCGGCGGTCTTCGAGGACCAGGGGGAGTCCGAGTGCCTCGGTGGCGGCGGGGGTGAGGACGAGGAGGGGGTCGCCGTCCTTGCCGTTGCGGTGGAGGCGGGGGGAGCGGAGGTCGGCGGCGGGGGAGAGGGCCCATTCGACGAGGGCGGGGAGGGTGGGGGTGGCGGGGGGTGAAAGGACCGCGCCGTGGGCCGCGTGGGCCTTGCCCGCGCCGTCCAGTACGGCCAGGGGGCCGTTGCCCTCCGGGTGGGGTGTGAGCCTTCCCGCTCCCGTTTGGGGGTGGGGGGCGCGGGGCGCGGGGTGTGGGTGGGTGGGGGGTGTGGTGGGGCTCTGCGGGGCTGTTGCCCTGCCCGTGCCTTCCCGGAACTGGGGCTCCGCCCCAGGCCCCGGGTGCGGGGGTGAGGCCTCGGGGCGGGCGTCCATGGAGTGGGGGGTGGCGTTAACGGCGTTAACGCCGTTAACGGGGGTGGCCGGTTGAGGGGTCTCGGCCTCAGGGACGACAACCTGCGGTGCGGGGGCCTGCGGGGCGTTAACGGCGTTAATGCTTGGGGTGGCGTGAGGGGCCGCGGGCCGGGGTGGGGCGGGGGCGTTAACGGCGTTAATGCCGTGGAGGTCTGCCAGGCCGTTGAGGAGGCGGGCGTAGGCGGCGCGTTTCGGGGGGCGGGGGGCCGTGCGGCCGGTTTCCCAGGAGGTGACCGTTTCGCGGCGGACGGCCAGGGCCTGTGCGATCTGGTCCTGGCTCAGGCCCGCGGCCTCGCGGAGGCGCTTGCGCTCGTCCGGGTGCGGGAGGGCGTCCTGTGCCGCGGCCTCTTCCAGCAGGGCATCGACCGCGGCGAAGAGCGAGGTCTGTTCGTTTTCGTGCGCGTTGGGCATGGGCACCTCCAGGCGCAGCTTATGCGAACCGCACCATGGAACGCACCTGAAACACACGTGGGGGCGATGGTGGTCCGACCGGGCCAACGCCCCCTTCGTGTCGAGTGGGGTCGGGTCTGGGTGGGGTGGGGTGGGTTAGATGCGGGTCAGGAGGAGTTCTGTTACCGCCTTCAGGTCGTCCGGGGTGAGGTGGGCGGTGAGGGCGTCCGCGATCGTGTCCGGGGAGTCCGCCGCGATGGTGATGCGGCGGGGGGACGCGGAGGGGGAGAGCTCAGGCCCGGGCTCGGGGGTGGGGGCGGGGGCCGGGCGGGTGCGTTGGCGCGGGGGGTTAACGGCGTTAACGGCCTCCTCCGCCGCGGACGCCTGGTCCCCCTGGGGGAGGCGGCCGATGCGGCGGGCCGGTTCCACCTTGAGTTCGCCGGTCTCCACCTTGTCCTGGAGCTCCGGGGTGAGGTTGAGGAGGGTCAGGCGCTGGGAGACCCAGGCCGGTGTCTTGCCGAGGCGCTTGGCGACCTGGGCCTGGGAGCCGTGCACCTCGACGAGCTCCTGCAGGGCGCGGGCCTGGTCCATGGGTGCCACGTCGACGCGGTGGACGTTGGCGATGAGCGCCGACTCCAGGATGTCCGCCGCCGAGGAGGCGAGGGAGTCGTTGACGTGGATCTGCATGGTGCGCAGGCCGGCGCGCTGGGCCGCCGCCAGGCGCCGGTTGCCGTCGATGACCACGTACGGGGCGCGGCCCAGGCCCTCGGCGTTGCCGGGGTGCGCCTCCATGAAGGCCATGCGGGTGGCGACCGCCAGGGGCTGGAGCTGACCCCGGACGGTCAGGGACGCGGCCAGCTCTTCGAGCTCCGTGAGGTCCTCGCGGAGGTTGAACGGGTTGTGGGCGAGGGCCTCGATCGGCACCTCGGAGGGCGGGATCACGCCGGAGGTGGGGGCGCCGGTGGCTTCGGCGATCGCCGCGCGGCGGGAACTGACGCCGACGGGCTGGGCGCGGGCGAAGGAACTCGAGACTCCGAGTTTGTCGGCCTTGCTCATGAGATCTCCCTTGCGAGCGCGCGCAGGGCGACGGCCTGCTCGCCCTTGGGTGCGTAGACGAACAGCGGTTGCTTCACGCGGACCGCTTCGCGCTGTTCCTTGAGGTCGGGAACGATGGCCACCACGCGCGGATCCTTTATGTCCATCCAGGCCTGGAGGGAGGAGGTCGCGATGTAACCGCGGCGGCCGTCGTAGAGGTTGACGACGAGACCGAGGTAGTCGATGTCGAGGCTGAGGTCGTCGCGGAGATCGTTGATCTGGGAGGTGAGGAGGTCGTAGGCGTCCGCCGAGGAGTCCTCCGCCTGGACCACGATCAGCGCGCCGGAGGCTCCCGGCTGTTCGGCGTCGCGGCGGCGGCCGTAGTAGATGGCGGCGTCCATGCTCAGGCCGAGGCTGGGCGGGCAGTCGATGAGGATGACGTCGTAGTCGGCCTCCACGGGGGCGAGGGCCCGTTCGAGCGCGGCCTCGCGGGCGCGGACCGTGGAGAGGCGGACGTCGAGGAGGAACGCGTCCGTGCAGGCCGGGAGGATGTGGAGCCGGTCGCCGAAGTGCTCGTCCGGGATGGGGACGATCAGGTCGGCGAGGGGGCCCTTGGCCTCGCCCGCCATGTGGCAGGTGAGGCTGTCTCCGCCGATGGGCAGTGGCTGCCGGCCGAGCTGCTTGGTGAGGTGGCCCTGGGGGTCGAAGTCGACGAGCAGGACGCGCATGCCGAGTCCGGGCAGGTCTTCCAGGTCTACCGGCGGGCCGGAGGTGGCGGACGCGATGGCATCCGGGGCCGCCTGGTCGGAGTCCTCGGTCGCCGACAGCCGGGCCAATTGGCGGGCCACGCGGACCGGGTGGAGGGTGTCCGGGTCCTCCGCGAGGGCTTCGGCGGTGCCGGCGGTGATGGCGGTCTTGCCGACACCGCCCTTCTGGTTGCACACCACGATGCGGCGCACGACCGAGGGCCGCATCACGGTGGGGGCCGGGTTCATCTCCAGCCAGAGGGAGACGGCTTGGGCCAGTCCCTGGATGAGGGAGACGCCGCGGTCCTTGGAGTCGGAGCGGAAGGACTCCCACTGGCCGGCGGGCAGCCAGGTCGAGAAGGACTCGGCGCCGGAGGTGTCGACGGGGGAGGGGGAGGAGGCGAGCGCGCTCCAGTGGGCGATGCCCTGGTGGACGGCGTCCTGGATGTCCACCCTCAGTTGGGCGGTGCGGATCTTGAGCTCCTGGCGCAGCCACGGAGGGAGCTTGGAGACGACCTTCTCGCGGTCGCTCGGTGACGAGGGTGAAGTCATGCGAGGGACTTTACTAACGTTCAAGGGTGTTCGTGGGCACCACGCTTGAGTTTTGCTAACGGAGTGGTGTGGATCGGCCGGGATTCGCCTCCCGGGCGGGGGTGAGGCCGCCCGGGACGCGTCGTCAGCCGGTCGGGGAGGGTGCGGAGTCCGGGGCCGACGGGCCCGGTTCGGACCGGCACTCGGGCGAGCGGGCCGGGTCGAAGCGGAGGTGGAAGCAGGGGCAGCGTTTTTTGGGGAAGTGGATCATTAACGGCGTTAACGCCTTGATGTGGTGTGGGGGTTCGCTGCCGTTGCCCGGCTGGGGGAGGTGGCGTGGGGCGAGGGCGGAGGCGCGAGGTATTAACGGCGTTAACGGCTGAGGGTGTGGGCCTGGACGGTTGGCGGTGCGGTGCGGTGGGGCATTAACGGCGTTAACGATCGAGGGGCTGGGTCTCGCGGGTTGGCCGTGGGAAGCATTAACGGCGTTAACGCTGGAGGGGCGGCGGGCTCGGTGGTGGGGCAGGGCATTAACGGCGTTAACGCCGGGTGGAGCTGGACCGGGTGGTGAGGTTGGCGTTAACGGCGTTAACGCCGGAGTCGCGTAGGGGCTTGGCGCGGTGGGGTGGGGTGGGGGCATTAACGGCGTTAACGCCGGAGGGCCGGGGGTTGGTGGAGGGGGCGGGCATTAACGGCGTTAACGCTGGGTGTTCCGGGCGCGCTCGGTGACGTCCGGGACTTCTGCCGCGCGTTGTGGGGCAGGTCACCCTTCTGTCGTGTCACCTTCCGGGGCTCCCGTTTGTCCCATGGATGACATCGCGAAGAGCGAGCGACGAGGGAGACGGCCATGAAGGTTCTGCTGGCGGGTGCGAGCGGGGTTCTGGGACAGCGGGCGGTACGGGCTCTGCGTGCGGCCGGGCATGAGGTCGCCGGTCTCGGGCGGGGCGCCGGGATGGATGTCCGGGCCGACTTGCTCGACCGGGAGGGCCTGTTGCGGGCCGTGGACGGGCTCGGCTTCGACGTGGTGGTGCACGCGGCCACGGCGCTGTCGGGGAAGACCATGGCCCGGCACCAGGACATGGCGGGGACCAACGTGCTGCGCACCGAGGGGACCGCCCATCTCCTGGCCGCCGCGCGGGAGACCGGGGCGCGTCGGTTCGTCGTGGAGTCGATGATGTTCGGCTACGGGTACGGGGACCACGGCGGGGCCGTGCTCGGCGAGGACGACGGCTTCGGGCCGCAGGGGGCGAACGTCTGGCTGGAGCGGCACGTGGGCGCGATGCGGACCAAGGAGGAGCTGGCCTTCACCGCCGACGGGATCGAGGGCGTGAGCCTGCGCTTCGGGCTGTTCTACGGAGCCGGGATCACCGATGTCCACGTGGTGTCGATGCTGCGCAAGCGCGCCCTGCCCGTGGTGCCGTCCAAGGGGCGGGCGCTGAGTTGGGTCGACGTGGACGACGCGGCGAACGCCGTCGTGGCCGGCGTGGAGTCGGGGCGGCCCGGGCAGGCGTACAACATCGTCGACGACGAGCCGCTGGGGTGGGACGCGCACATGCGGGCGGTGGCCGCGGCGTTCGGGGCGCCCGCGCCGATGACCGTACCGCTGTGGGTGCTGAAGCCGGCTCCGCTCGCGCACACCATCATGGGGACGGATCTGCGGCTGACGAACGCCAAGGCGCGGCGTGAGCTGGGCTGGGCTCCCACGTACGCGAGCAGCGCGGCCGGGGCGCGTGCGCTGGCGGGAGCGGCGCGGCAGCATGATCGTTCGTGAGCGCTGCCGCGCCCCGGAAGCCCCTGCCGATGCCATCGGACCCTTCACCGCGCATCGGCGGGTGCTGTTCGACGTCGCCTGCCGCATGCTCGGCAGCCTCGTCGATGCCGAGGACGTGCTCCAGGACGCGTGGTTGAACGGGGACCGCGCGGACCGGTCGGCCGTCCTCGACCCGAGGGCGTATCTGGTGCGCACGGTCACCAATCTGTCCTCGAACCGGCTCACTTCCGGCCGTGCCCGACGGTGCGGAGCGGGTGGAGCCGGCGGCCCGGGCCCATGTACAGGCCCGGCGGCCGCGGTTCGCCACCGAGCCGGGGCAACGGGGCGAGGCGGCGCGGCGGTTCCTCGCGGCATGTGTGGGTGGGGAGCTGAACGCGGTGATGGAGTTGCTCGCTCCCGAGGTGACGGCCTGGTCGGACGGCGGCGGCCCGGCGGCCGCTGCGCGTTGCCGACCACGTGGCGCGCTGGCTGCTGGGGATGCCCGCCAAGCCCGCGCTGCGGGCGGTGACCCTGGAGTCCGCGCGGGTCAACGGGGAGGAGCCGGTGGTGTTCGTCCACGGGGGAGTCGCGTGCGCGGCGCTGACCTACGACCTGGACGCGATGGACGGGCGGGTCGTGGACCTGCGGCTGCAGGTGAATCCGGAGAAGGAGGCGGCCCCGTCCGCCGTGTCCGTGATGTGAAATCGCGGTGCGGTCATTGCCGTAGGGCTGTGATCATCATCCGATGATCGATGAGCAGCGGACCCGGCCCGTGCTGGTGGGCGACGAACGGGCCACTTTGACCAGCATGCTCCAGTGGCAGCGGGACACCCTGATGATGAAGTGCGCCGGGCTGTCCGACGAGCAGCTGCGGCGCAGGGCGGTGGCTCCGTCGGGGCTGAGTCTGCTCGGGCTGGTACGGCATCTCGCGGAGGTCGAGCGCGGCTGGTTCCGCAATGTCGTGGGCGGCGAGGACGTCCGCGGGTACTTCCCGAAGAACGAGGCGGGGGAGTGGACGGAGTTCCACGTGGACGACGCCGACGTCGCCGGGTCGTTCAAGATCTGGGAGGACACCTGTGCGCGCTCGCGGGCGATCGTGGACGCGGCCGAGTCCCTGGACGTCATCGGCTCCTACGAGGAGCAGGCCTACTCCCTGCACTACGTACTGGCCCACATGATCGAGGAGTACGCCCGGCACAACGGGCACGCGGACCTGCTGTGCGAGGCGATCGACGGGGTCACCGGGGAGTAGCGGCGCCCCGGGCGGGCTACGCGGCGGATACCGCCGTGCGGTCCACCTCGGCCAGGGCTGCCGCCCAGGGGAAGTGCGCGGGGGCGTCGGGGCCGGCCGGTCCGGGTACGAATCCGCCGTCGCCGAACAGGACCGAGACGCCGGCGCCGCGCAGGACGGCCAGGGACTGGTCGAACTGCGGGTGGGCGGTGAGGGCGGAGTTCGCGCAGGGCATGGTGACGACGGGGGTTCCCTTGCCGATGGCCTCGGCTGCGACCCCGACGACGAACCGGTCGGTCAGGCCGAGGGCCCAGGCGTTGACGGAGTTGAACGTGGCCGGGGCGAAGAGCAGGGCGTCGGCCGTCGGCCATACGTCGGGATCGCCGGGCAGTTTGTACTGCCAGCGGACGGGATGGCCGGTGAGCGCGGCGAGACCGTCGAGGCTGCCGGAGAGCCAGTGCGCGGCGGTGGGGGTGAGGCCGAGGCAGACGTCCCAGCCGCGGGACTGGGCGTCCTCGATGACACGGGCCACGTCGAAGACGGGCGGGGCGGCGGAGCAGAGCAGGTAGAGGGTCTTCGTCGTGGTCATACCGCAATGTGATCATATTGCTTGACCTGTGGTTGACCCAGGTCGTGGTGGCTCGTGAGCGTCGTACCCGGGCGCCGGACGGACGAACCCCCGGACCGGATTCGGTCCAGGGGTTCGGGGGGATCCGCCGCTCCGAGGAGTCCGGGAGTCCGGGAGTCCGGGGTGAGTGTGCGGGTCAGCCGTTGGAGACGGTCTGCTGGGCGTTGCCCGCGGTGAACGCTCCGAACGCGCCCGAGAAGTCGGTCAGGTCGTCGCCGGCCTGGCCGGGCACCAGGCCCGCGATGTCCTGGGGGGCGTCCGCGACGGTGCTGGTGACGGAGTCGGCGAGCGGCGGCTCGGCGGCCATGGCGGGGGCGGCGATGGCGAGGGCGGCGGTACCGGCGAGGAGGGCCGTGGTGGCGATGCGCTTGATCATGTCCTGGTGAACGACGTGGTCGGACGGGGGTCACCAAGGCCACCCGGTTGCCGGAACTTCGGCTGCTACTCCGTCCGCAGCTCCGAAAGGAAGGTGGACAGCAGGCAGTGCACGACGGCGGGCCGGTCCAGGTGGACGTCGTGGCCCGAGCCCGGGACGGAGACCGCCGTCGTAGCGGTGGACGGGGCGGCCGAGTCGAGCATCCGGACGGACTCCTCCGGCGGCATGATCCCCTTCTCTCCGATGACCAGCAGGGTGGGGCACCGGACCGCGCGCCACTGCGGCCACCAGTCGCGGGCGCCGTTCTCGGCGATGGCCGCGACCATCACCGAGCGCTCGAAGCGGGGGTACCAGCCGTCCGCGCGCTGCTCCAGGCCGGCTGCCCAGGCCTCGCCGTTCAGCCCCTGACCGGTGAGGAAGGTGCGAGCCCCGTCGAGGCTGGGGAACGGGAGCGGCCAGGAGGCCAGCCAGCCGCCGATCTGTTCCGGGGTGTCCGGGTCGGCCCGGGCGGCGCCGGCGTCGATCAGCACGAGGCCCCGTACGAGGTCCGGGTGGGCGGCGGCGGTGAGCATCGCGGTGTGGCCGCCGAGCGACTGGCCCACCAGTACCGGGCGGTGCACGCCGAGCTGCTCGCAGACGGCCCGCACGTCCGCCACGTACGCGGCGCGGGAGACGTCCGCGGGGCGGCGCTCGCTGGCTCCGTGACCGCGCTGGTCCACCACCACCACGCGGTGGTGCGGGGCCAGGTGCGCG
Source organism: Streptomyces sp. NBC_01298 (assembly GCF_035978755.1). NCBI lineage: Bacteria > Bacillati > Actinomycetota > Actinomycetes > Kitasatosporales > Streptomycetaceae > Streptomyces > Streptomyces sp. NBC_01298. The sequence goes on along the minus strand of NZ_CP108416.1, from coordinate 148,718 downwards.
GCGGTGGCGTCCCATTCGCCCGCGTGGCCCGCGAGGCCGTGGAGGAGGACGACGGGGGGCGCGGAGGCGGGGTGGGGGGAGTTCCAGTCACGGCAGGTCAGACGGACGCCGGCTCGGGTGACGGCGCGTTCGGTCCACATCATGAAGCGGATCATCCGATATTTTCGGGATGGGGCCGATGAGTTTTCGCGGGGGCTCCGGTCTACCCCTTGTACGTCGCTTCGTGTGCACCAGAAGGCAACGAGAGAAGAGGATCGCCATGACCGAGCCGGTGAAGGGCCCCGCCAGTTACTTCCCTTCCATCGAGAAGAAGTACGGCCGTCCGGTCTCGGAGTGGCAGGAGCTCATCCGTGCCTCGCCGCTGACCAAGCACATGGAGCTCGTCGGCTGGCTCAAGACCGAGCACGGGATCGGGCACGGACACGCCAACGCGCTCGTGAAGCACACGCTCACCGAGCAGTAGCGGGAGCCGCCCGCGGGGGTGTCGACGGGGCCGTGGACGCAGGCGTATGCGGTTGAGCTTCTCGGCGATGTTCCGTCTCGGGCCCGGGGAGTTGACTGGTCCCCATGACGAAGACAACGCAGCAGACGCAGAACGACAACGACCTCCGCACGCTGGTCATCGGCGGCACGGGCAAGACGGGCCGGCGCGTGGCCGAGAAGCTCACCGCCCTGGGCCGTCTGGTCCGCATCGGGTCGCGCTCCGGTGAGCCGGCCTTCGACTGGAACGAGCCCGAGAGCTGGGGACCGGCCCTGGAGGGCGTGGACCGGGCGTACGTCACGTACTACCCCGACCTCGGTTTCCCCGGCGCCGCCGAACAGGTCGGAGCCTTCGCACGGGTGGCCGTGGCCGCCGGGGTACGCCGGCTGGTGCTGCTTTCGGGCCGCGGCGAGGAGGCGGCCCGGCGGAGCGAGGAAGCGCTGAAGGAGTCCGGGGCCGACTGGACGGTGGTGCGCGCGGCCTGGTTCAACCAGAACTTCGACGAGAGCTTCTTCCTGGAGCCGGTGCTCGCCGGGGAGATCGCCCTGCCGACGGCCGACGCCGTCGAGCCGTTCGTCGACGCCGAGGACATCGCCGACGTGGTGGTCGCCGCGCTGACCGAGGACGACCGGCACATCGGCCGTACGTACGAGCTCTCCGGCCCGCGGCTGCTCAGCTTCCACGATGTCGCGGCCGAGCTGTCGAAGGCGACCGGGCGCGAGATCTCGTACGTCCCGGTCTCGGACGGGGCCTACCGCGAGGTGCTGCGCGAGAACGGGCTGCCGGAGGAGTTCGCGGACCTGTTCACGCTGATCCTGGACGGGCGCAACGCGCACCTCGTGGACGGGGTCGAGGAAGTGCTGGGCCGGGGGCCGCGGGACTTCTCGGACTTCGCGCGGGAGGCGGCGGGCCGCGGGGCCTGGGACGTGTAGGGAGTGGACGGGGAGAATGGGGCGATGGATACGCTGACGGCTCTGCTCGAAGGCCCCAAGGCCAAATCCGCCTTCCTCATCAAGTGCGTGTTCAATCCGCCCTGGTCGATCCGGATCGAGGACCGGGCCCCGCTGTCGGTGATGACGATGGTGCACGGATCGGCGTGGCTGCTGCCCGACGACGGCGAACCGGTGCTCGTCGCGCCGGGTGAGGCTGCACTGGTGCGGGGACCGGTTCCGTACAGCGTCGCCGATTCCAAGGACACGCCCCCGCAGATCAGGGTGGGTCCTGACCAGCGGTGCAGCAAGGTCGAGGGCGGGGAGGACGTGTCGGACTCCATGGCTCTCGGGGTACGGACGTGGGGTGCGGCGGAAGGCTCGGCGGTGATGCTGAGCGGCACCTACCAGGACCCGGGCGAAATCGGCAGCCGCCTGCTCAACGCGCTTCCGCGGGTGTTGGTCGGTCCGGTGGACTCCGCGCTGGTCGGGCTGCTGGGCGTGGAGATCTCCCGTACGGAGCCGGCCCAAAAGCTCGTACTGAACCGGATCCTGGACCTGCTGCTGATCGGCGTCGTACGCGGCTGGCTCGCGGAGCGCGGTGGCGCCGAGAGCGATCCGGTCACCGGCCCGGCGCTGCGGCTGCTGCACGAGAACCCCGCCCACGGCTGGACGGTGGAGTCGCTGGCGCGCGAGGTCGGCGTCTCGCGGGCCGCGTTCGCCCGCCGTTTCACCGAGCTGGTCGGCGAGCCGCCGATGTCCTATCTGACGGGCTGGCGGCTGGCGTTGGCGGCGGACCTGTTGAGCGACCCGGCCACCACGCTCGCCTCGGCCGCCCACAGGGTCGGCTACAGCTCGGCGTTCGCGCTCTCGACCGCCTTCAAGCGGGTACGGGGGGTCAGCCCGCGGGAGTACCGGGTGGGGGCGGCGGCTGCCGCGGGGTAGGGACGGGGCCAGGGGGTGAGGTGGTTTGGGCGTCGGGTTCTTCGGGGTCAGGTGGTCCGGAGGTCCAGGACGGCCACCGTTTCGCCGTCGCTCTGTTCGCCCGTCGGGCGGAAGCCGAGGGAGAGGTAGAAGGGTTCGGGTGTACCGGGGCCCGGGTGCCAGGTGACGTAGGCGTGGGAGGTGCCGCGCCGGCGGAGTTCCTCGGTGACCGCCGTGACGGCGAAGCGGCCGTAGCCCTTGGACTGGTGGGCGGCCGAGACGTTCAGGCGCCAGAGGCCGGAGCGGATGTCGTGGGGGTCCTCGGCCGGGTCCCAGGGGATGTCGAGGAAGGCCATCACGAAGCCGACGACCTCGTCGCCGTCGACGATCGCCCGGGGCCAGGCCGTTTCCCCGTGGGCGTAGGCCTCCGCCAGCGACTTCACGACCGGCGAGACGAGGTGCTCCTGGTCGGGACGGACCGACAGCGCGGAGACTGCGGCGAAGTTCTCGGGGGTGACCGGGGCGAGACGGAGGGGCTTGGCGGGTGCGCTCATTCGAGCAGCCTACGTGTGCAGTACATGTGAGTTGGCAGGGGGTTGTGCGGGTCCGTGCGGGGGCCGTCCGGCACTGAGGATTCACTGGCAAGGCGGTACGGGTGATGGCACGATCAACAGCCGCGGACGTACAGGCATACGGACCTATACACATACATACGGGGGGCACATCCGATGGGATCCAACGGCACCAGACTCTCCACCGCGCTGCTCGGCCTGTCGACCGTCCTGGTCGGGCTGATGGCGGGGCTCTTCTTCGCCTTCGACGTCTCGGTGATGCCGGGACTGGCGAAGACCGACGACCGTACGTACGTCACGGCGATGCAGAGCTTCAACGCCGTCATCGACGGCAATCCGCTCTTCGGGACGGTCTTCGTCGTCGCGCTGCTCGCCGCCTTCGCCTCGGCGTTCGTCGAGGCGCGGGCCGGGCGCCGCACGGTCGCGCTGTGGGCCTCGCTGGGCGCGGCGGCGTACCTCGTCGTGCTCGTCGTCACCTTCGCGGTCAACATTCCGCTCAACAATGAACTCGCCGACCTGGGCGATGCCGCGAAGCTGACCGACTTCTCGGTCGTGGAGAAGTTCAAGGGCACCTGGGAGACGCCGAACATCGTGCGCACCCTGCTCTGCGCGGCGGCGCTGACCGCCCTGGCGCGGGCGCTCGTACTGTACGGGCGGGCGACGGGTACATCGGCGGCGTCCGGGGCATCGGGGGCGTCCGCGGCGTCCGGGGCCGGACGCTGAGGGGCTAGGCGGCCGCCAGGAGGGCACAGGCCTGGCAGGCCAGGGCGGCCGTGCACAGGGTGGTACGCCAGCGGTTGGCGGGTACCCACTTCTTCTCGAACGCCGCGCGTACGGTGGCCGGATCCGCGATCCGTTCGGCGGGTCCGGCCGCCTCCAGGGCGTTGTTGAGCGGGATGTTCACCCGGCCGGTGACCGCGACGGCGAGCACGTAGAGGACGAGGGCGCCCGTCAGCGCGGGCAACGGCGCGTGCTCGCCGGCGGGCAGATGCAGGGCCACCGCGAGGCCGGTGAACAGGAGCGCGCCCAGGAACGCGAGCATGAACCAGCCATTGATGATGGAAGTGTTCACGCGCTGCATCACGGAGATGAGGGTCCGGTCGTCGGAGCGCTTCAGCGCCGGCATCACCGCGACGTCGAAGGCGAAGAACAGGCCCGCCATCAGGCCCGTGGTGAGCGTCGCGGCGACGAGGGCGGCGACCCGTGCGATGTCCATATGGCCTGTCTATGTTCTGCCCCGTGCTCCTGTCCATGGTGGTGCGAAGATCGAGTCGGCCATGGTGGAGTGGTGCCGATGAGAGCAGGCCGGAAAGGCTCGTGGTCGTGGTCGGCGGGCGGGGTACCCTCCGGCTGGAGACTGTGTTCGGATATTGACTTCCGCGATGCGGAAACTTGGTCCGGAGCTTCGAGCCGCATCTCGGGGCCGGTCCCCACATCGAGACCTGGAGGAACAGACCGTGACGGACCCCAAGGACCCGCAGGGCCGGCTGGACGCGCTGCGCGCCGACATCGAGCGCCGCAACCCCGCCCAGCCCGAGTTCCACCAGGCCGTACGGGAGGTCCTGGACACCCTGGCCCCCGTCTTCGCGGCACGTCCCGAGTACGCGGAGCCCGGCGTGGCCCTGCTGGAGCGGCTCACGGAGCCGGAGCGGCAGATCATCTTCCGGGTGCCGTGGCAGGACGACCGTGGTCGCGTGCACGTCAACCGTGGCTACCGGGTGGAATTCAACAGCGCGCTCGGCCCGTACAAGGGCGGCCTGCGCTTTCACCCGTCGGTGGACATCGGTGTGGTGAAGTTCCTCGGCTTCGAGCAGATCTTCAAGAACGCGCTGACGGGCCTCGGCATCGGCGGCGGCAAGGGCGGCAGCGACTTCGACCCGCACGGGCGCTCGGACGCGGAGGTCATGCGCTTCTGTCAGTCCTTCATGACCGAGCTCTACCGTCACATCGGTGAGCACACCGATGTCCCCGCGGGCGACATCGGCGTCGGCGGGCGCGAGATCGGCTACCTCTTCGGCCAGTACCGGCGCATCACCAACCGCTGGGAGGCCGGCGTCCTGACCGGCAAGGGCCAGGGCTGGGGCGGCTCGCTGATCCGTCCGCAGGCCACGGGCTACGGCAGCGTGCTGTTCGCCGCCGAGATGCTGGCGGTCAAGGGGCTGTCGCTCGACGGGCTGACGGCCGTCGTCTCCGGCTCGGGCAACGTGGCCCTGTACACGATCGAGAAGCTGCAGCAGCTCGGTGCGAACCCGCTGACGGCATCCGACTCGCAGGGCTACGTGGTCGACGAGAAGGGCATCGACCTCGCACTGCTGAAGCAGATCAAGGAGGTCGAGCGCGGGCGCGTGAGCGAGTACGCGCAGCGTCGCGGGCCGTCGGCACGGTTCGTGCCGGGCGGGCGCGTGTGGGACGTGGCGGCGGAGGTCGCCTTCCCGTCGGCCACGCAGAACGAGCTGACCGCCGATGACGCGCGGACGCTGATCGCGAACGGGGTCAGGGCGGTGTCGGAGGGCGCGAACATGCCGACCACGCCGGAGGCGGTGCACCTGCTGCAGGCGGCCGGGGTGTCCTTCGGGCCGGGCAAGGCGGCGAACGCGGGCGGGGTCGCGGTCAGCGCGCTGGAGATGGCGCAGAACGCGGGACGCGTGGCGTGGAGCGCGGAGCGGGTCGAGTCGGAGCTGGCGGGGATCATGCGGGACATCCACGCGGTGTCCTACGCGACCGCCGAGCGGTACGGCTCCGCCGGGGACTATGTGGTCGGGGCGAACATCGCGGGGTTCGAGCGGGTGGCGGACGCGATGCTGGCGCAGGGCTTGATCTGAGGCGCCGACGCCGACGCCGGCCCTGACGTGCCGGGGTGGGGCGGGCGGGGGTTTCCCCGACCCGCCCCTCCTCCGTTCCCCGGGCTCTGCCCGGACCCCGCGCCTCAAACGCCGGCGGGGCTGGGTTCCGGTCGGGGGGCGGGGCTCGGGTGGTGGCGGTCGTAGGGTGGGGCGGTTGGATGTGATCGGACTCCGTAGGGGGATCAGTGCTGACCGCGCTCACCGGGGTGTATGGAGACCGGCCCGATGCCCTGAGGGTGGCCGGGCGGGACGCCTCCTATGAGGACCTGCTCGGGGCGGCCCGTGCCGTGGCCGCCGACGTCGCCGGGGCGCCCGCCTTCGCGGTGACCGCGACGGCCTCCCTGGAGACCGTCGCCGCCGTCGTCGGCGGGCTGCTGGCCGGGGTGCCCTTCGTACCGCTGCCGCCCGATGCGGGGCCCGCCGAGCGGGAGCACATCCTGCGGGACTCCGGCGCCGTGCTCGTCGACGTGGACTTCGCGCGGCGCGGCGGCGGTGGCGGTGATCTCGGGGCCGTGGCCGAGCCCGGTCGGGCGGCGCTGATCCTCTACACCTCCGGGACCACCGGCCCGCCCAAGGGGGTCGTTCTCACCGCCGAGGCCGTGGCCGCCGATCTCGACGCCCTCGCCGAGGCCTGGCAGTGGAGCGCCGAGGACACCCTGGTGCACGGGCTGCCGCTGTTCCACGTACACGGACTGGTCCTCGGCGTGCTGGGTGCGCTGCGTACCGGCAGCCGTCTCGTGCACACCGGGCGGCCCACCCCGGAGGCCTACGCGGAGGCCGGAGGCAGCCTGTACTTCGGGGTGCCGACCGTGTGGTCCCGTATCGCGGGGGCGCCGGCGGCGGCCGCCGCGCTGGGCGGGGCCCGGTTGCTCGTCTCCGGCAGTGCCGCGCTGCCCGCGCCGGTCTTCCGGGACCTGGAGCGGCTGACCGGGCTGCGGCCCGTGGAGCGGTACGGGATGACCGAGACGCTGATCACGGTGAGCGGGCGCGCGGGCGGGGAGGTGCGGCCCGGGACGGTCGGAACCCCGCTCCGGGGCATCCGTACACGGATCGTGGCGGAGGCGGGCGCGGAGATCGGCGAGCTCCAGCTCACCGGGCCGACGCTGTTCTCCGGGTACCTGGGCCGGCCCGAGGCCACGGCCGCCGCCTACACCGAGGACGGGTGGTTCCGTACGGGCGACATCGCGGCCGTCGACGAGGCCGACGGAGTCCACCGGATCGTGGGACGGGCCTCCATCGACATGATCAAGTCGGGCGGTTACCGGATCGGCGCCGGGGAGATCGAAAACGCGCTGCTGGACCACCCCAAGGTGAGCGAGGCGGCGGTGGTGGGGCTGCCGGACGCGGATCTCGGGCAGCGGATCGTGGCCTTCGTGGTGGCCGAGGGCGTCACCGGTCCGGAACTGACGGACTTCGTCGCCGCACACCTGTCGGTGCACAAGCGGCCGCGCGAGGTGCGGTTCGTGGCGGCGATTCCGCGCAACGCGATGGGCAAGCCGCAGAAGAAGCTGCTGTCGCTGGGCGACTCCTGACGGTACGTGCGTGCCTCCCCGGTTGCCGTAGGCGTGGTGAACGTCGAGGGTAGTGGGAGGTTTTGTCCGTTTCGGGTGGGGTCGATCGGAGTGCGCGTGGACGTGGAGTCGTTGCTGGAGCAGATCGCGCAGGGCCACGAGAAGGCACGCGGGGACGAGGGGTACTGGGCGGGGATGGCCGCGTTCCGCTACGGCTATCCGCTGGTGGAGATGCACCGCAGCCTGTGGGAGTGGCACGTCGACAGGAGTGCGCCCACCCACATGGGGGCGATCAACCAGGTGCACCACACTCCGCGGCGTGCGGAGCCGAAGGACACCTACTTCGTCACCCCGATCGTCGACGCACCCTACTCACGGACCTTCGTCGACCTCTCGGCCGGGCCGGTCGTGCTGTCCGTACCCCCGGTCGCGGACCGGTACTTCACCGTGCAGCTGCTGGACATGTACACCAACAGCTTCGCCTACGTCGGCACCCGCACCGGTGACACCACCGGCGGCGACTACCTGATCACCGGCCCCGGCCGGCGCGGCACCACACCGCCCGGCATCACCCGGGTCATCACCGCGCCCACCTCGCTCGTCTGCCTCCTGGCCCGCGTCACCATCCTCGACGACGACGTCCCCGCCGCCGTGGCCCTCCAGGGGCGGATCGCCCTGCGCCCGGCCGACCCCGGCGCACCCGCGCCCGACGCCGCCGCCAACCCGCCCGCGCGAGACTTCCGTACCGGCGACCCGCTCGACTTCTACCGCATGCTCGCCGACTGCCTCTCCGCCAGCCCGCCCCCCGCCGCCGATGCCGGTGTCCTGGGCCTGCTCGCGCCGCTGGGCATCGCCCCGCACCGCCCCTTCGACCCGGACGCCCTGCACCCGGCCGCGCTGGACGGCATGCGGCGCGCGGTGGCCGACAGCCTGCGGGACCTGTACGCCGAGATGCCCTTCGCGGGGCCCTCGCGCAACGGCTGGGTCATGGTCGACCCCGACACCATCGGCGACTGGGGCACGGACTACTTCTCCCGTCTGGAGATCGCCCAGCTCGGCCTGCTCGCCAACAAGGCCCAGGAGGCGTACTACGTCGGCGCCATGCTGGACGCCGACGGCAGGCCCATGTCCGGCGACCACACGTACGAGATCCGCTTCGCCCCCGACGGCTTTCCACCGGTGGGCGCCTTCTGGTCGGTGACCATGTACCTCAACCCCGAGGGGTTCCTCGTGGAGAACCCGATCGGCCGTTACCACCTGGGATCCCTGACCAAGGGCCTGCAGTACGGGGCCGACGGGTCCTTGGCCCTCTACCTGCAGCGCGAGAGCCCGGGCCCCGACAAGGAGGCCAACTGGTTGCCCACCACCGAACCGGGCACGCTGTTCCGGCTCATCCTGCGCCAGTACCTGCCCCACCCCGACATCCTCACCGGGCGCTACGCGCCGCCGGCGGTCGTGCGTACCGACGGCTGACACGGGGCTCGGCCCGGGCCCCTTCGCGGGGCCCCGGTTCGGGCGGTTCAGCGGGGGGCGCGGGGGACCAGGTGGCGGGCCAGGACCTCCAGGGCCCGGGTCAGCTCCGGCAGTTGTTCCGCTTCGGTCTCGCCGAGGGCGCGGGCGAGGGTTTCCTCGACCTTGGAAGCACCGGCGGCGCGTACGGCGGCCACGCGCGCGGAGGTTCCGGGGGACTGGCGGACCAGCGTGCGGCGGCGGTCGGCCGGGTCGGGCGAGGTCTGTACCGAGCCGGCCTCGCGCAGGCGGGCGACGGCGCCGGATACCTGGCTCTGCGGGAGGCCCGTGCGCTGGGCCGTCTCGCCGACCGTGGTGTCGGGGTGCGCGGCGATGTCCCCGGCCACGATCACGACGGAGCGGGTGCCGCCGGCGTATTGCCCGGTGCCGCCGGGGGGCTCGGGCAGGGCCTCCTCACCGAGCTTCATCAAGGTGCGGCCCAGCAGGAAGAGTTCGATTCCGTCCACGGGAGCACGGTACATCGGAACCCGGTGAACCATCGAAGAAGATGCATCTTTTTTGATCCATCGATATTGATGTATCCGATTCGATGGGTTACTGTGGTTGCAGAGAGTGACGGACTGGGGGTCCGGCGCCGAGGACAAGGAGTTGTCATGGGTGATGTGCTCCACTACCAACTGCAGGGCTCCGGCCCGATGCTGCTCATCGCGCAGAGCGGGGAGGGGGACGCCGACCGCACCGTGGATCTCGTGCCGCACCTCGCCGATGCGTTCACCGTGCTGACCTACGACCGCCGTGGACTCTCGCGCAGCCGGCCGGCGGAGCCCGGCCGGACGGCGTCGCTCGCCGAGCACGCCGAAGACGTCCACCGGCTGCTGGCGACCGTCACCGACGAGCCGGTGCTGATGCTCGGCTGCAGTCTGGGGGCCGTCATCGGCCTGCACCTGGCCGTTCGGCACCCGGAGCAGGTGAGCACCCTCATCGCGCACGAGCCGGTGGCCCCGCGGCTGTTGCCCGAGGGGGAGAGGGCCCGGCACGAAGCGGAACTGGAGGAACTGCAGGGGATCTACCGCAGGGGCGGGCTCGGAGCCGTCTTTCCGGAGATGGCGCGGGTCCTCGGGATAGACCTCGCGCGGCGCGACGCCGAGCCGGGCTTGACCCCGCAGCCCCTGGACGAGCGCCGGCGTGCCAACTTCGGCTACTTCATCGAGCACGACTTCACGGCGATCGTCGAGGACACCCTCGACGTGGACGCCCTCACCCGGACCCCGACGCGGATCATCCCGGCGCTGGGCGCAGCCACCCCGTCCACCGTCTTCGACCACCGGTGCGCGACGGAACTCGCGGCCCTCCTGGGCACGGAGATACGGGTCTTCCCGGGCGGCCACAACGGCAACACCACGCACCCCCGCGGCTACGCGGAGAGGCTGCGGGGCCTGCTGGCTCCGGAGGGAGCGTAGGCGCTCGGAAAAGGGCGACGGGCCTTTCGGGTGGGGCGGGTAGCTTGCTCGCATGAACAAGACGTCTGATCAGGTCAGGACCGACCGGCGGGCCCTGATAGCCGCCGGAGTCACCGTCGTGCTGTGGGCCTCCGCGTTTGTTTCCATCCGCTCGGCGGCCGCGCACTTCGGGCCCGGAGCGCTCGCGTTCGGACGCTTGCTGACCGCTTCGGTCGCGCTCGGGCTGGTGCTGGTCGTCAAGCGGGTGCCGCCGCCGCCGAAGCAGGCGTGGCCCGGGATCCTGATCTCCGGGGTGCTCTGGTTCGGGCTCTACATGGTGACGCTGAACTGGGGCGAGCAGCTCGTGGACGCCGGTACGGCGGCCATGATCGTCAACATCGGCCCGATCGTGATCGCCCTGCTCAGCGGCTGGCTGCTGAAGGAGGGTTTCCCGCCCCTGCTGTTGGCGGGCATGGCGGTCTCGTTCGCCGGGGCGGTGCTGGTCGGACTGTCCACCTCGAACGGTGGGTCCGCGTCGGTGGGAGGTGTCCTGCTCTGCCTGGTCGCCGCGCTCACGTACGGGGCCGGGGTGGTCGCGCAGAAGCCGGCGCTGGCGTATGCCAGCCCGCTCCAGGTGACCACGTACGGCTGCTTCGTCGGCACGGCCGTCACCCTGCCCTTCGTCGGGCAGCTCGTCGACCAGCTTCCCGGGGCTCCGCTCTCCGCCGTCCTCAACATGCTCTACCTGGGGCTCTTCCCGACCGCACTCGCCTTCACCACCTGGTCGTTCGCGCTGTCGCGGACCACCGCGGGGAAGATGGGCGCGACCACCTACGCGGTGCCCGCCGTCGTGGTGCTCATCGCCTGGATCGCCCTCGACGAGGTCCCGGCCGCGCTGACCCTGCTCGGTGGTGCGGTCTGCCTGGCCGGGGTCGCCGTCTCCAGGAAGCGCCGGGTCCCGGCCTAGGCCGGGACCGGGGCTTGGGCCTGGGCCGATGCCTCCCGGTTCCGGTTCGCGTCCGCGTAGCCGAGCGTGCGGTTCAAGGCGATGGCCGAGGTGTTCGCAGTCATGCCGCCCCACGTGCCGTCCTGGTTCGGGGCGACGATGGTGCCGGCCGGATCGCAGGAGTGGAAAGCGCCTCGCTCGGGGATGTTGGCCGAGCATTGTTTGTTCGGGTCGTCGAGCCTGCGGCGCTCGTCCTCTGTGTCGCTCAGCCGGGCGAGGGTCGTGGAGCTGAGCCCCGCCGCCCGGCACCGGTCGACCCACGGGGTGAACCGGGCGGAGTCGAAGGTGCGCACGGTGAGTTCGAGGCGTACCCAGCGGACGCTCACGCGAGGCGTAGGTCTACGAAGGCCACGGTGTCGCCGGGGAGGACGTAGCGGTCGAACTCGATGAAGCCGGCTCGGCGCGCGAAGTCCAGGCCCTCGGGGTTGGACGCGAGGACCACGGTCTCGATCACCTCGGCGCCGAGGGACCGTGCCTGGGCGAGTGCGTAGGAGTACAGCTCGCGGCCGAAACCCCGTCCCCGGTACGCGGGCAGGACGCGCGCGATCACGGTGGCGGTCGAGGAGCCGGTCGCGGGGGGCCGGACCGTCGTGCATCCGACGATGGTGTCGCCGAGATGGGCGATGTGAAGGACGTTGCGCGCGGAGCGCTCCCGTACGTCTTCCAAGGAGAGGGGGGTTGTTGGGATGACCGTGTTGTGGACGTGCTGCCAGTCGCTCAGCGCGGCTTCGGAGGCGGCGTCCACCGGGTGGATGCGAAGACCTGAAGCCGGCGGCGGGGCGTCCTGCGCGGCGGCGTCGAGGAGGACGCGGGCCAGGTCGGACGGGGCGGAGAACATCGGCCAGTGGCCCGTGTCCAGGGTGACCCACTGCCAGTCCGGGCCGGCGGCCAGGAGCTCCGCCACGTCGGGGTGGGGGTCGGCGCCGTCCAGCAGGCACTTGACGTAGGTCGCGGGGAGCTCGGTGAGGGGGTGGGTCAGTACGGCCGGTTCGGTGAGCGTGGCACCCGGGTGCGGGGTCGCACCGGCGAGGAGCCGGGCGCTCTGCTCGGCGTTGAGGCCCTGGCCCTCACAGTCGGCGGCCTGCAGGGGCGGCCAGAAACCGCCGTTCGCGGCGATCGAGGCCTCTACGGCTGCCCGGCCGTCCGGCCAGGCGGAGAGGAAGGATTCGTTGTGGACGGGGACGTTGGCATCGACGAAGACGACCCGGTTCAGGCGGGCGCCGATCCGCTCCGCGGCCTGGCCCACCGGGATGCCGGAGTAGCTGTGGCCCACGAGGACCACATCGCGCAGGCCGAGTTCGTCGATGGCGTCGACTATGTCCGTGACGTGCGTCTGCAGGCCGACCGTGACGCCCTGTCTGTCCGCGAGGCCGGACAGGGTCAGTGCGTGGACCTCGTGGCTGCCGTCCGTGGTGCGCAGTGCGGTGCGTAGTTCGGTGGCCACCTCGTCCCATGCCGCTGCTCCCAGCCAGGCGCCTGCCACCAGTACGAATTCGCTCATGAGCGTACGTTAATCGAACAGGATCTCGGCGGTGAGGGGCAGGTGATCGCTGGAGGTGGCGGGGAGCGTACGGACGCGGGTGACGTTGCCTGAGCGGGCCAGGATCTGGTCGATCCGGGCCAGCGGGAAGGCCGCGGGCCAGGTGAAGGCGAAGCCGGGGGTGGCGGGTGTTGCCTTTGCTACCAGGCCGGTGCGAAGGGGGGCCAGGCCGCGGTCGTCGGCAGTGCCGTTGAGGTCCCCGAGCAGGACGACGCGGTCGGCGGGTTCCGCGGCGAGGACGGCGCCGAGCCGCACTGCGCTCTCGTCACGGCGGGCGGATCCGAAGCCGGAGGTGCCGAGGCGTAGAGAGGGGAGGTGGACGACGTAGACGGCGACGGGCCCGCCGGGGGTGGCGGCGGTGGCGCGCAGGGCGCGGTTCCAGTGCGGGTCGCCGGTTAGGGCCGACGGTCTGATGTCGACGGGGCGGACGTCGGTGAGCGGGTACGCCGACCAGAGGCCGACCGTGCCGTGGGTGGCGTGGTGGGGGTAGTCCGCGGCGAGGGCGGCGGTGAAGGCAGCGAGGGCGGCGGGGGTGAGCTCCTCGACGGCGATGAGGGTGGGGTGGGAGGCGGCGAGGGCGCTGGCCGTTCGGGAGGGGTTCGGGTTCTCGTCGCTGATGTTGTGCTGGACGGCGGTGAGGGTGGGGTGGGTGGAGGCGGGGGCTTGGGTGGGGGTGTGGGGGAGGAGGTTGCCGAACTGGAGGAGCCAGGCTGCGGTGGGGAGCAGGAGGGCCAGGGCGGTGGCGGCGGAGCGGCGGTGTAGGGCCAGGGCGAGGAGGAGCGGGACGGCCAGGCCGAGCCAGGGCAGGAACGTCTCCAGGAAGCTGCCTAGGTGGCCGGGGGTGTTGGGGACGAGGGAGGGGCGGGTCAGGAGTACGGCGAGGAGTGTGGAGAGGAGCGTGGCGAGTACGGGGAGTGTGGGGCGTACGGGGACGGGTGTGCCGTTGAAGGCCGTGGGCCAGGGCCAAGGCCAAGGGCGTGGGCGGGGTTGGGGGCGGGGTGGTTGGCGGGGGAGGAGGCGGTGGGCGGGGTCGGGGGTTGGGGTGGGGGTCGGCCCCGAGTCTGCCTGGGTCATGGGGCCGTTCCTGCCTGTTCCGTTTGGGGTGTGTGGTGTGGGGGTGCGGCTGGTACGACGACGTCGGGGGCGGGGTACCGGTTCCCGTGGGTGTGTGTTCGCGGGTGGGAGTGTTCGGTTGGGGGTGTGGGGGGCCGGGGTGGTGGGGGTTTTTGTGGTGCTGGGCTGGGGTGTTGTGGGGTTTGGGGGTGGAGGTACGCGGTTGTTTTTTGGGGGTGGGGTGGGTCCAATGGGCGGGATGATCAGTTGGGTGCGCCGGTGGGTTTGGGCCTGTGGGCGTGGAGTAGAGGAGCGTTATCTGTGAACGCCTCGGCAGTGCCGTCGTCAGGGGGGCCGGCCGGTGGGGCGGTCGTGCGGCTGGGGGCTCTCGTGCCGTTGGCGCGGCCCGGGTGGGTCGATGCGGGGCGGCAGCTGCTTGCGGGGCTTGAGCTTGCCGTGCGGGAGGCCAATGACGCGGGAGGGGTTGACGGGCGGGCGCTGGAGCTCATGGTGCGGGACACCGCCGCCGATCCGGGGCGGGCCGCGGCGGCCGTGGAGGAGCTGGCCGGGCTGGGGGTGGCCGCCGTGGTGGGGGAGTACCACAGCGTCGTCGCCCGGGCCGCCGCCGCTCGGGCCGATGCCCTCGGGGTGCCGTACCTGTGTTCCTCCGCGGTGCTCGACGTGCTCACCGAGGAGCCGACGGAGTGGGTCGCGCGGCTGGCTCCGGCGCAGTCCCACGGCTGGCGGACGTACGCGGACTTTCTGTTTGAGGCGGGCCACAGGCGGATCGCGGTGGCGATCCAGCCGAGTGTCTACTGGGCTTCCGGGACGCGCATCCTGCGGGAGCGGTTTGCCGGTCGTGGGGGCGGCGTCGTCGAGATCGAGGTGGACGGGACCTCTGTTGAAGGGGTGTGTGACGTGCTCGCCGGGGAGGGGGCTACCGCGCTCCTCCTGCTGGTCGGATATCCGGAGCCGGCGGCGGCGATCGTCCGGGCGGTACGGGGCGACCGGCGGCTCGGGGAGGTGCTGATCGGCGCTCCGGCCGGACAGCCGGAGTTCGCCGGATGGGCCGAGGCGCTGGGCGGGGACGGCGCCGGGGTCCCCTTCCTGCGCTACCTGCCCGAGCGGCTCGGTCCGCTCGGGGAGCGGGTGGGGAAGGAGCTCCGCGAGCGGCTGGGCGAGGAGCCCTCGTTCGTGGCCTTCGAGGGCTGGGACAGCGTCACCGTCCTCGCCGAGGTGTTCCGTTCGCACGGCACGGACCGGGCGGCCATCGCCGCGGCATGGCCGCGGGTGGAGGTCGAGGGCACCCGTGGGCCGATCCGGTTCTCCCGGACGCCGGGGATCGGTGTCTGGCAGTGGGTCTGGGCACCCGTCCGTGTGGTCGACCGGGACCCGGCGGACGTCACCGGTCCCTTTCGGATCCTCCACGGCGAATGAGGCCGGTGGTGGCCTTCGTTCAGGTGCCGGCCAGGTGGGTGCGGTACCAGGGGGCCGCGGACGGGAGCAGGGTGAGGGGTGTGGGCGTGGGGCGCAGGCCGGTCAGCTGCCAGATGGTGTCGGAGCGCTGGTAGTAGTCGCGGGCCAGTAAGGAGAACTGGCGCTCCGTCACCTGACCTGGGCGCGCCCGGAGTTGTTCCACGCAGCGGTCCCACGGCCAGTTCTCCCGTACCACCGGCAGGATCCCTTCGGCGGCGAGGGCCGACATGAGGCCGGAGCTGGTCACCGCGGCGGGGTGGCTCGCGTGGTGGACCCCGCCCACGGCGGGGCCGGGGGCCGTGGCCAGGGTGTCGATCAGGCGGGCCAGCTCGCCGACGTCGACCACGGACAGCAGGGCGCGGCCGCCGTCCCAGCTGGCCGGGACCCGGTCCATCAGCTCGGCCAGGGCCGGGACCACCCAGCGGTCACCGGCGCCCAGCACCAGACCCGGCCGCAGGACGGTACCGCCGGCGGCCAGCACCGGGGCCTCCGCCGCCAGCCGGGTGCGGCTCGCGGCGGACGCCGGATCCGGGGTCACCTCGTCGACCTCGATCCCGCGGTGCGGGAGGTTCCCGTAGACCGCGGCCGTGGACAGGTGGACGATCCGGTCCACCCCCGCCCGCACGGCCTCCGCGAGGAGGGACGCGCCGCCCAGAACGTTGACCGTGTGGCAGCGCTCCTCGTCCCGCCCGATGTACGAGGCCAGGTTCACCAGCGCGGCCGCGCCCTCGCAGGTCCCTTTCAGGGAGCAGGGGTCGCCCAGATCCGCGCGTACCCACTCCACGCCTTCGCGCGCCGCACCGGGGGTGCGGGCGAGGGCCCGCACCAGGATTCCGGGATGGCGGGCCAGGGCGTCCAGTGCGGCCGAGCCGACGAAACCGGTGGCTCCCGTGAGGACAATGACCCTGGGTCTTTCAGATGTCTGCATAGGGGCGATTTTATCGGTCTGTGGGTGGCCGGGCCGGGTGCTCTGAAGTGCTCGTACAGCTCTTCGCCTGTTCGTTGCCGCCGAGTTCCGCCGAGTTGCCCGGTGTTCCGGTTGTACGGCCGTCGCGGCCGGCCGGTGTCGTGCGGAGCGGTCAGCGGGCGGTCCAGCCGCCGTCCACCGGGACGGTCGCGCCGACCACGAAGGACGCCTGGTCGCTGAGCAGCCACGCGGCCGCCCGTGCGATCTCGCGCGGGTCCGCCGTACGCGGCAGCGGGGCCCTGGCGTGCAGTTGCTCCTCCAGCCCCGGGTTCAGATCGAACCATTGGGCCATCATCTCGCTGCGGGTGGTGCCGGGCGCGACGGCATTGACCCGGACGCCCCGGGCGGCGTACTCGGCCGCGGCCTTCGTCAGCCCGATGACGGCGTGCTTCGCCGCGATGTACGCCGCGGACGCCGGGGTGCCGACCAGGCCCGCGACGCTGCTGTTGTTCACGATGGCCCCGCCGCCCGGCAGCATCGCGGCGATCTCGTACTTCATGCAGTTCCACGTGCCGCGGACATTGGTGGCCATGACGGCCTCGAACTCCGCGTCCTCGGTGAGGTGCAGCGGCGCGGGCACGGTACCGAGTCCGGCGTTGTTGAAGGCGGCGTCCAGGCCGCCGAAGAGCCGTACCGCCTTGTCCACGGCCGCCTCGACCTCTTCGGCGCGGGACACGTCTACGACCGCGTAGGCGGCGGTGAAACCCTGGTCCGTCAGCTCGCGGGTGAGCGTGGCCAGTTCCTCCTCACGCCGGGCGGTGAGGAGCACCGAGGCCCCGTTCTCGCAGAACACCCGGGCGGCGGCCGCCCCGATGCCGCTGCTCGCGCCGGTGATCAGGGCGCGCCTGCCCTCGAGGAGGCCGGTCTTTTCCGTCATGGTGACTCTTCCGTCTGTCGTCTTGCGCCTTGTGACTGCCGTGGTCCGGTGGGGCCTTCAGGGAGGGGATGCCCGGCACTATTGGCTGAAAATTGCCGCGTTGTGAGAGCTGGGCCCGCCCAGGATCACCGGAACCGTGCGGTGGCCGTTGGAGACGAAGGAGAACTTGGGCCGGAGTTCATCGGCCGGCACGGCCAGGGCGATGCCGGGGAACCGCTCGAAGAGCGCCGACAGTGCGATGGCGACCTCCATCCGGGCCAGGTTCACGCCGAGGCAGTGGTGGGCTCCGTACCCGAACGACACGTGGTCGGCCCGGGTGACGCGGGTGATGTCGAAGTGGTCCGCCCCGGCCCCGTGGTGGAGGGGGTCGCGGCCCGCTCCGGCGAAGCAGATGACGATCGCGTCGCCCTGCGGGATCCGCACGTCGTCGTCGATCTCGATCGTCTCGACGGCGTAGCGCAGGATGCTGTGCGCGCCGGGCGGGTCCACGCGCAGGGATTCGTCGATGACGTCTTCCCAGGAGGCCTTGCCGTCCCGTACGAGGGCGAGCTGGTCGGGGTGCGTGAGGAGGGAGACGACCGCGTTGTCTATGAGGTTCACGGTGGTCTCGTAGCCGGCGGTGAAGAGGAGAATGAGGTTGTCGAGCAGTTCCTTCTCGCTCATATCCGCCATGCCCGAGTCGCGTGCGGAGATGAGGCCCGATGCCAGGTCGTCGGCGGGATTTTTTCTCTTGTGGGCCACGACTTCGTTGAGGATTTCGTACATGGCTATGCCGTTCGCCATCGCGTCCTCGGGGGTGATCGAGGTGGCGAAGAATCCTTCGATGATCTTCTGGAGCGGGTCGCGCGCGGAATCCGGTATTCCGAACAGCTCGCAGACCACGGCGTGCGGCAGTAGGTGGGCGAATTCCTCGCGGAGGTCCACGGGCTCTTCCCGCGGTCCCCGTTCCAATCGGTCGAGCAGTCCGGCGGCGATTTCCTCGACCCGGGGCCGCAGGGCCGCCACGCGGCGCATGGTGAACTCCCCCGCCACCGGCTTGCGCAGGCGCGCGTGCTCCTCTCCGTAGGCGGTGACCATGTTCTGCACCGAGACCCAGATGGCCAGCGGCCACTCCTGGTCGACTTCTCCGTTGATCCACGCCGGCCAGTGCCGGTAGGCGTCCTTCGATACCCGGGGATCGGTGAGCAGGCGTTTCACGAGCGCGTAGTCCGTGACGGACCACGCCTCCACTCCGCCGGGGAGCACGATCCGCACGGCCCGGCCAAGGGAGCGTATTTCCTTGATCTCTCCGTGTATGTCCTGGCCGAGCGGATCGATGGCGAACGGGCACTGCCTGCTCACAGGAGTATCCCTCCTACAACTGCTGGTGACGGTGAGTCGGATGACGTCACAGGCTGACACGCCCACGACCTTCCCGCCACTTTGCGCATGGGTCCGTCGGCCAGCGGATCGCAGGGAACCGATGCCCATTTCGTTCGAAAGTGAGGTGATCAGGAGGAAACGGGAATTGCTTCCAGGTGGGCGTCGAAGACCCGCTGGCCGCTCTGATGGCCGGTCACGCTCAGGGAGAGGGTGTTGTCACGGCTCCGGGCCATCGGCTGCGCCTGGATCAGACAGGGGGAGTGGAACTCCACGTACCGCTCGAAGGCCAGGCGCAGGGCCACGGGGTACAGCCGGGTGGTGCCGGCGACGGCGAACGCGGCCTGGTGGGTGGCTTCCAGGAGGACCATGCCGGGCACGTGATCGTTCTTGTGCGCGAACAGCGTGGTGTTCGTGGTGTACGGCCGCAGCGTCCAGCAGAGGGGATCCATGGTGGGAGCCAGCAGGACATGACTCGGATCGGTCCGCAGGACGAGGGAGGGGTGCACCGGCTCCGGCACGGGCAGGACCGGGCGGGCGTCCGCGTACTCACCGCGCATCCGGCGGTAGGCGCCGGGAGAGGTGCACGTCATGCTGCCGTCGCCGGTGGCGATGACCCGGCCGCTCTGGATCACGTCCATGTGGCACACCATGCCGGAGAAGCGGGTGCCGCGGCGGTTGACGTTCGTGCAGGTGACGTCGATGTGCATGGGGGAGTCGTCGTCCGCTGCCAGCAGTTCGGGATTGATCCGGTACTGGAGGTCGGACATCAGGAAGTGGTGCCCGAGGGGGACGTCGTACTCGGCGTGCGAGAGCAGGATGCCCGTCTGGCGGATGGCCTCCGCGATGACGGCCGGCGAACGGAAACCGTGGAGCCCGGTATGGAACGGGTGGTTTTCAGGCCAACGCACGGTGACGTCGAATCGGTCGGGAGCTGTGCGTTTCCAAGCCGAGAGGAAAACCTCGGAGGTGTCAGGCCGGTGCACGAGCCAGTTGGGTACGGCCGGAGGCCTTGCATCTGAGACCCCGACCGGCGGTCTTTGGGCGTTTTCGTTCGCATACGAGGTGATTAACATGAATTCCCCTCCGGACTTCGAGGCAGATTCGAGCCACTCGTGGTAAGTCTTGGTCCGCCGCAAGATACGTGCTGCCTGGTATAATTTGCAACGGCTGTTTTCGGTGACATGCTCATACCCCCGAGGAGGTGCATTCAGTTGGCCACCAGCAGCGTGGAAGGAGCGAGGGTGTCTCAGAGGGAGACTTCTCGGCGCACCCGGCAACTCATCGTCGAGGCCGCCGGCGCCGTGTTCGCAGAGAAGGGCTTCAACGGGGCCACGATCGCGGACGTCTACCAGCGGCTCGGGCTGACCAAGGGCGCCTTCTACTACTACTTCAAAGGCAAGGAAGAGCTGGCCCAGGCCGTTTTGGCCAGCCAGATCGACACGGTCGGCTTCCCGCTCGTACCGCGGAGCACCCGGCTGCAGGAGCTGATCGACAAGGGCATGCTCTTCGCCGTTCAGATCCGCAGCGATCCGATCGTGCAGGGCAGTCTGCGGCTGTCCCTGGAGCGCGGCAGCCACCACGAGCACCGCATGCGCCCCTACCAGGACTGGATCGACCACAACCGGTTCGCCCTGGGCGAGGCCCGGGCGTGCGGTGAACTCCACGCGCACGTGGACCTGGACGCGGTCGCCAACCTGTTCGTCGGCGGCTTCACCGGAGTGCAGGTGCTCTCGGAGGTGATGGCCGACTGGGAGGACCTGGAAGTACGGGTATCCGTGCTGCTCAGGCACATCATGCCGATCATCGCGCTGCCGACGGTGCTGGCCGAGCTCGACATGGCACCCGGTCGCGCCGAGCGGGTCATGGCCGACCTGGAGAAGCACCTGCGGGAGCGGGCCGAGGCCGAACTCGTCGAGTCGGCCGAGCTCCAGGCCTAGCACCGCCGCGCAGCACCCCGCGGTCGGGCGTCCTGTGGGCGGCCCGGTTCCGACACTTCCCTCCGCCGGGCGTCATCGACGCCCGGCGGAGGCGTTTGCGCAACCCATTCGGCGCTCCGGGCGGCGACATCAGATCTTCCGATGAGCCGTTGCCTACCTTCATGCACGTTTGTTTCCATGGGCGCGGCCCCGGGCCACATACGAGGCTCTTGACCGACCACGGAGAACCCACATGATCAAGCTCGATGACATCCGCCGGCACGCGGCGGGCGGCGTGACGCGGGATGCCTTGGTCGACGGCCAGGTGCGGCTGACCTGGGGCCAGTTCGCCGAGACCGTGGAGCGGACGGCGGCCGGACTCACCGAGCACCTGCCGCAGGAGGGCGCGGTCCGGGCGGTCTTCCTCGCCGGGAACAGCTGGCAGCTCACCGTCGCGATGAGCGCCTGCGCCACCCTCGGCGTCTCCTGCACCGGTCTCGACCCGCAGAGCGGCAAGGACGATCTGGGTCAGGTGCTCTCCTGGCTGGAGCCGTCCGTGGTCTTCGTGACCTCGGAGCACCACGCCACCCTCGACCAGCTCGTGTGGCCCAGCGGCCCGAAGGCCGTGCACGTCCTGCTGGACGGGATCACGGCTCCCGGCGCCCCGGCCGCCCCCGGCAAGCACGAGGCGCTCAACTTCGACCTGCTGACCTCGGCCGAACCCCTGCGCACCCTGCCGGCTCCCCGGCCGTACGAGTCCTTCGCGGTCAGCGCGCGCAGCGAGGGCCCCTCCCGCCTCGCCGTGCGCCGCACCCCCTCCGAGGGCCGCCACCTGGTCGACCTCGTGGACGAGTTCGGGCTCAACCGGGACGACGTGCACCTGGCCTGCGCCCCGCCGACCGAGCCCACCGCTCTGGCGCTGGCCCGCACGATGCTCGGCATCGGCGCCACCGTCGTCCTCGCGGACGGAGCCGGCCCCGAGACCCTGACCGCGCTGCTCGTCGCCGAGCGGGTCAGCACCGGGGTGATCACCCCCTCCGCCCTGCACGGGCTGCTCGGACTGCCGGAGACCGCCGATCCCTCGCCGCGCACCCGCCACCTGCGGTTCCTCCTCACCCCCGGCGCCCACCTGGGCCGCTGGACCGTCAACACGGCCTGGGAGCGGCTCGGCCCGGTGCTGCACACCGCGCTCGGCAGCGCGGAGACCGGGCTGACCGCCGTCATGGGCCCCGAGGAACTGCTGGTCTCGCCGCCGCGCTCGGGCCACACCACGCTCGGCACCACCGTCGCCGTCCTCGGCGAGGACGGGCAGCCGGTGCGGCAGGGCGAGAGCGGGCGCCTGGCGTTCGCGGGCCACCAGGTCATGGACGGCTACCTGGACGGCGAGACGCAGGTCGCCGAGCTGGACCTCGGCTGGGGCGCGGAGCGCTTCCTGGTCACCGACGAGTCCGGGTACGTGGACGAGACCGGCCGGCTGCTGGTCACCGGGCGGGTCACCGAAGTACCCGTGGTGGTCCGCGATTCGGCGGTCGACACCGAGCTGTTCCGGCTGGAGTCGGACCTGCTCAACCTGCCCTGCCTGCGCGACACCGCCGTCATGCGGGTCAGCAACGCGGTGCTGGGCGACGCGATCGTGGTCCCCTTCATCGCCGTGGCGGTCGGCCGCGAGGCCACCGGGTACCAGGCGCTCAGCGCCGCCTGCGCCCGCCGGGTCCCGTCGCTGCCCGCGCACGTCATCGCCGTCGACACCATCCCGTACAGCCCGACGGGCCGGATCCGCACCGGGGACCTGCTCGACGCGGTGCTGCCCATCATCACTCTGAACCTGCAGCTTGAGCAGTCGATGCAACAGGAGATGTCCGCGTGAACCTGCCCTCCTTCGACGACCAGCCGTACGACGAGGTGCTGGTGGAGGACTTCGAGGCGGCCTTCTTCGCGCTCGAACTCGAACTCCTCGACCTGCCCTGCGTCCAGGACATCGCGGTGATGCGCACCAGGCTCCCCGAGGTGGGAGAGACGCTGGTGGTGGCCTTCGTACCGCTCCTGGAGGAGGACCAGGAGGCCGGCGGGCGCCAGGCCGCGCTGGCCGCCTGCGAGCGGCGCATGCCATGGGTGCTCTCGCACGCGGTGGCCGTCGACGCGATCCCGCGGGCGGCCGACGGATCCGCGCGCACGGGGCTCCTGATCGACCGTCTGCTCCCGCAGATCGCCCGGGACCTCCTCTCGCCGATGGAGATGTCCGACTAGTCCACTCCGCCCAACCCGCTGTCAACCACGAAGCAGCGGCTGACCTGTGGCCATGCCCTCCCTGCGGGCATGGCCACAGGTATGTCCGGGGTACGTCGGGAACGTGAAGCGCGAATCCTCGTACTGCAGTTATACCTGCACCGTGGTATGTTCCCAGTCTCCGAGGCTCTGAGTCTCGCAGAAGGGAGCCCCTGCCGTGCAGTTCCAGCAGTTACGCTCGTTCCGTGAAGTGGCCGCCGAGATGAGCTTCACTCGCGCCGCTCGCAACCTCCACTACTCGCAGCCCAGCGTCACCGCCCACATCAAGAACCTCGAGGACTACATCGGGGCCGAGCTGTTCCATCGCGCCGGCGGCCGGGTCCAGCTCACCGAGGCGGGCATGCGACTGCTGCCGCACGTGGAGAAGATCATTCTGATAGCCGAGGCCGCCTGTATCGACGCGGCGTCCGCCAGCCACACCCGTCCCGCGGCCTGACCAGCCGGCCGACATCTTTTGCGGTTCTTTTCCATTCGGCCCGGCCGCGTATCCGAATTACCTGGATCAATGCCGGGCCGAAGTTATTTCGGAGCATCCGGAACGCATGACTCCGCAATATCGAGAAGCGTGGAGCGCCCCTTCTCTCTGAAGTCAACAAGGCTTCTCCTGCTCGCAGTTGACGTACCCCCTCGAACGTGATGGCGCCAGGGTTGGCGTAGATGGGCAATTGTCCGTGCGCGGCCCCGCAAGAGCGGATCGGCGGCCGAGCCTACGCTCGGGGCAATCGAACTGTGCGTCCGGCAGCGGTCGCGTGTATTACCCCTGGAGAGGACACCAAAATGGGTCAGGTCCCGATAGTGGATCAGTCGGCCGGCGAGGCTCCGAACGACCTCATGACGGGCGACTCCTACCTGGAGAGCCTGCGCGACGGTCGCCAGGTCTTCGTGGACGGCGAGCTCGTCAAGGACGTGACGACGCACCCGGCCTTCGCCATGGCCGCGCGGTCGACCGCGCACCTCTACGACGCGCTCCACCACCCGGACACCAAGGACCTGATGACGACGGTCGACCGGTACACGGGGTACCGCGTCCACCGCTTCTTCACCCCGGCGCACTCGGGCGAGGACCTCATCAAGGCCCGCGACGCCATCGAGCACTGGGCCCGCCTGAGCTACGGCTTCATGAACCGCACGCCCGACTACAAGGCGTCGTTCATGGCCGGCCTGGCCGTCACCCACGACTTCTACGAGCCCTTCGGCGACAACGCCCGCGCCTGGTACGAGAAGTACGCCCGCCAGGGCCTCTCGATCAGCCACGCGATCGTCAACCCGCCCGTCGACCGCAACAAGTCGGCGCACGAGATCCGCGACGTCTACCTCAAGGTCGTCGAGGAGCGCGAGGACGGCATCGTCGTCGAGGGCGCCAAGCTCATGGCCACCGCCTCGGCGCTGAGCAACGTCGCCTTCGTCGGCCAGATCCACCTGGCCAACCTCGAAAAGGGCAAGGCCGAGGACATGGCGCTGGCCTTCCTGGCCCCGCTGAACACCCCCGGCATGAAGGTCGTCTGCCGCACCTCCTACGAGTCCAAGGCCACCAGCCCGTTCGACAACCCGCTCTCCAGCCGGTTCGACGAGAACGACGCGGTGCTGGTCTTCGACAAGGCGTTCATCCCGTGGGAGAACGTCCTGATCTACCGGGACACCGAGAAGATCCACCAGTACTTCCCGCGCTCCGGCCTGCTCTCCCGCGGCTTCTTCCAGGGCGCGATCCGCATGTCGGTCAAGCTGGAGTTCATGGCGGGCGTCCTCGACCGGGGCACCCGCATCAACGGCACGGACGGCTTCCGCGGCGTCCAGGCCGGCCTCGGCGAACTGCTCGCCTGGCGCCACCAGACCTGGGCCGTCACCACCGCCATGGCCCTGGACCCGGAGGCCGGCCCGGCCGGCACCGTCCTGCCGCGCATGGACTACTCGGCCGGCTACCGGGCGCTCGCCCCGCTCAGCTGGGAGCGCACGCACCGCTTCTTCGAGGAGCACCTCGCGGGCGCGCTGCTGATGACCCCCTCCAGCGCCAAGGACCTCCAGCACCCCGAGCTGCGTCCGCTGCTCGACCGCTACTACCGCGGCACCGGCGCCACCGCCGAGGAGCGCACCAAGCTCTTCAAGCTGGCCTGGGACGCGATCGGCACCGAGTTCGGCGCCCGCCACGAGCTGTACGAGCTCAACTACGCCGGCGGTCCCGACCAGGTGCGCCTCGACACGCTGAACTGGTCGCGCGGCGCCGGTCTGCTCGACAACTACGGCGACCTCGTCCAGAAGGCCCTGGACGACTACGACCTCGACGGCTGGACCCGCGGCCGCTGGGCCCAGGACAGCTGACCGTCAAGCCCGCGTACGGACGGGTGCCCGCGGCCGAAGCGCCGCGCGCACCCGTCCGCGCCCAGCAGAGAGGCCCGGCCATGAACCACGACCTGCGCGATGTGATGCGTTCCTTCGCCACCGGGGTGTGCGTCGTCAGCACCTACACCGACAAGGACGGCGCGCGCACCCACAACGCGATCACCGTCAACTCGCTCACCTCCGTTTCCCTGGAACCGCCGCTGGTGTCCCTGAGCTTCCGTCACGACTCGGAGTTCTTCGCCGAGCTGCTGCGCACCGGGGTCGTGGGGATCTCGATCCTCGGCGCCGAGGGCGAGTCGACGGCCCGCGCGTTCGCGCGCCGGCGGCCCGAGCGCGACCAGGCGCTGACCGAGGTGGCCGGGGCTCCGGGCGAGGCCACCGGGACGCTCCTGTTCGACGCGGCTGCCTGGATGGAGTGCAGCCTGCGCGACCACGTGGTGGCCGGCGACCACGTGATGGTCATCGGCGAAGTCGTCGCCATGGGTGCCCGCGAGACCCAGACCCCCCTGATCTTCCTTCAGGGCGGATTCCACAGATTCGAACTGGAACAGGTGTGAAGTGCGCGCGAAGAAGCTGCTGAGCTGGCGGGTGCTCCTCGGAGCTGCCCTGGCCATATCGGCCCTGACCCTGCTGATCCTGCCGGGCGACCCGGCCCAGGCCACGGACTCCACCGCGGAGGCCGCGGCGCGTACGTCGGGCCCGGTGACCGTGTGCCTGGTGACGCGGGACGCCCCGACCCGCGAGCGCACCGTCAAGGTCGCGCAGTGGGCCTCGCAGGTCCTGCTCCAGGAGACGCTCTCCTACGCGGGCCCGTGCTCCTCCTACGGCACCCCGAGCGCCCTGGGCAACGGCACGGTGCGCACGTACGCGCAGATCAACGGCGTGAAGCCGCAGACCGTCGGCATCGTATTCCCCCAGTCCATGCTGACCAACCTGCCGACCACCATGACCGACGGGCACCACTGCTTCGACGTGAACGGTGACGGCTCGGTCGACCAGCACACCGAGTGCGTCGGCGGCCACGAGCGCCCGCTGGACCTTCCCTCGCAGCTCACCGCGCTGCCCGGCATGCCGCTCAAGTGGGCCCTGGTCAACTTCAACCCGATGGGCCACGGGCCGGAGCACATCTACGACACCCCGCACTTCGACTTCCACTTCTACACGCAGTCCAAGGCGGAGCGCGACGCGATCCGCAGCGGCCCCTGCGGCCTGGCCATCAACTGCGACGACTACGCGACGGCCATCGAGCCGATCCCCCCGCAGTACCTGCCGGCGGACTACGTGAACAACAACGTGGCCGAGGCGGCCATGGGCAACCACCTGATCGACCTCAACTCGCCCGAGTGGAGCTCGATCGCCTTCACCCAGACCTTCATATACGGCGCCTACGACGCCAAGATCAGCTTCCTCGAGCCGATGATCACGAAGGCCTGGTTCGAGGGCATAGCCGCCGGGGTCAACCCGAGCCGCTGCTGGCCCATAAAGCAGCCGCAGCAGTGGCAGATAGGCGGCTGGTACCCGCAGGAGTACTGCATCGACTACCGCGCCAATCGCGGGGACTTCACCGTCTCGATGAAGAACTTCAAGAACTCCGCCGCCTGAGTCGCAAAGACCCAAACCCTTGGCCGACCGGTTCCGCCCCCGCCGCACCGGGGGTGGCCGGCGGCTCCCACTGAATCCCCGGAGTAGGCGAGGAAAGGGCCACCGTGATCGCGGACAGCAAGGCCGGCGCACGACGACCCCGCGCCTTCCACGAATTGATAGGTGACTGACACATGTCCCGTGGATTCTCGATCGGCATCGTCGGAGGAGGCGCGGCTGCAGTCTGCTTGATCGACGCGTTGTCGCGAACACAAAGCGAACCGGGCAGCCTCACGGTCTTCGAACCGTCACCGCACCTGTGGCGGGGGCGCGCCTACCAGGTGGACACCGAGACCCTCAAGGTCAACGCGACCCCCGACGACATGTCCGTGCGCGCCGGCGACCTCCAGCACTTCGAGAACTGGCTGGAGACGCGGGACAAGGTCATCGGGGTCCGCACCGGAGTCGACCGCTGGTCGGGGAGCCGCTTCGCCCCCCGCACCGTCTACGGCGAGTACCTGGAGCAGACGGCCTACGCGGCCCTCGGCGAACTGCGCCGCCAGGGCTGGCGGGTCGACCTCGTCGGCGAGGGGGTCACCTCCGCGAGCCGCGCCGCCAACCGGGTGCTGCTGCGCACCGGCAACGGCCGGGCCCGCGCCTTCGACTACGCCATCCTGTGCGTCGGCGGCGACAGCCCCAAGGACGTCTACGGTCTGGGCGACACCCCCGGCTTCGTCGGGGACCCGTACCCGATCGTCAACAAGCTGGCGAACGTCGGCGAGCGGGAGCACGTCGCGATCATCGGCAGCGGCCTGACCGCCATCGACATCATCCTGTCGCTGGCCGCCCAGGGGCACCAGGGCAAGATCAGCCTGCTGTCCCGGCGAGGCGTCCTGCCCGGCGTACGGCAGAAGGCGGTCCCCTTCGAGCTGCGGCACTTCACCCCGCACCGGATGGAGGAGCTGGCCGCGATCCACCCCGAGATCTCCCTCGAGGACATCGCCACCATCATGCGGGCCGAGTTCCGCGACGTGGGCGCCGACCTCGACGCCGTCGTCTCGGAGATCATCCGGGTTGACCTGGAGGACCCGGTCGACCGGCTGCGCCGGCAGATCGAAGAGGTCGACTCCCCCCACATGGGCCTGCGCATCCTCCAGCGCGCGGTTCCCGAGACCGGCCCCGACGTCTGGCCGATGCTGCGCGAGCAGGACAAGGTCCAGCTGCTGCGCGCCCACTACCGCACGATCATGAGCCTGTGCTGCCCGATGCCGCCCGGCAGCGCCGGAGTCCTCCTCGACCTCGTCGAGGCGGACAAGCTGGAGATCGTCGCCGGCCTGCAGAACATCACCCCGAACCCCGAGGCCGGCTTCGACGTCGTCACCGCCGAGGGACACGACTTCACGGCCGACCGCGTCATCAGCGCGGTCAACGCCTCCGAGGGGCGCATCCCCACCAGCGCCGCGCCCCTGGTCACCTCGCTCATGCGCAGCCGCGTCGCCAGCCGGCACCCCCACGGCGGCCTGCACATAGCGCGTCCGACCAGCCAGCTGACCACCAACGGCCGGCCCGACCCGCGCCTGTACGGGCTCGGCAACATCGCCGCCGGCTCGCTCTTCTTCACCTTCGGGATCCCCTCCCTGGTCGACCGCAGCCAGGACATCGTCGGCGCGATCCTGCAGCACGCCGAGACCGTCACGGCCGCCACCCAGGAGAACGAGGACGTCCTGCTCACGGTCTAGCGCCGCCCGCACCCGCATCCGTACCGCCGCCCGCACCAGTACCCGTAGCCGTACCCGCACCGACACCGGAAGACGACCCGGAGATTCCGGAGATGAGGACCCCCGAGCATGAGCGTCACCGAGACCGACCGGCCCGCCTACCTGGCGGACACGCACACCGGCCTGCCGATCCCCAGCGAGCCGGTCTTCGCCACCCACGAGGAGACGCGCCGCCACCGCAAGCAGCGGCTCGCCGCCGCGCTGAGGCTGTTCGGGAAGTACGGCTTCGGTGAGGGCATCTCGGGCCACATCTCGGTCCGCGACCCGGAGCACGAGGACCGGTTCTGGGTGAACCCCTTCGGCGTCTCCTTCAACCTGGTCCGCGTCGCCGACCTTATCTGCGTGGACTCGGCGGGCAACGTCGTAGAGGGTAAGCACCGGGTCAACCCCAGTGCGTTCGTCATCCATTCGGCCATCCACGAGATGCAGCCGGGTGCCACGGCGGCCGCCCACGGCCACACCGCGCACTCCCGCGCGCTGGGCGCCCTGGGCCGCCTGCTGGACCCCATCGACCAGGAATCGTCGGCCTTCTACAACCGCCAGGTCCTCTACGAGGAGTACGAAGGCCCCTCCGTCTCGGCCGAACTCGGCCGCGACATCGCGGAGAAGCTGGGCGACAACCGCGCGATCCTGCTGCGCCACCACGGCCTGATAACCGTCGGCGGATCGCTCGACGAGGCCGTGCACTGGTTCTTCACCTACGACAGCTGCGCCCAGGTGCAGCTGCTCGCCAGGGCCGCGGGCACGCCCAAGAGCTTCACCCATGAGCAGGCCGTCGCCGCTGGGGACGGCTTCGGCAACGAGCAGCTGGGCTGGTTCAGCTTCCAGCTGCTCTGGGACGAGATCATCCGCGAGCAGCCCGACTTCCTCGAAGAGGACTAGCCCGCGCTCCTCGTCCGGCACCACCCCCGAAGAATCACCGAGGAAGAAGAGGCACCACCATGAACATCCTGCTTTTCGGAGCCAGCGGACACATCGGCAGCGCCATCGCCGGCGAACTGCTCTCCCGCGGCCACGCCGTCACCGGCGTGACCCGCACCGGCGAGATCGCGGGCAACGGCCACGAAGGCCTCAAGGTCATCGCCGGTGACGCCACCGACGCGGACACCGTGGCCGACCTGTCCGCGGCGGGCTACGACGCCGTCGCCTCGGCCGTCGGCCCCAAGCTCGGCGTCGACGACGACCACAAGATCATCGTCGGTGCGGCCAACGCGCTCATCGAGGGCCTCACCCGCAGCGGCGTACGCCGTGTCGTGGTCCTCGGCGGCGCCGGCAGCCTGGAGGTCGCCCCGGGCGTCAAGGTCATCGACAACCCGAACTTCCCGGCCATGTGGAAGCAGAACGCGCTCGCCCAGAGCGAGGCGCTCGCCCTCTACCGCCAGGCCGGCTCCCTGGACTGGACGTTCATCTCCCCCGCCGCCCAGATCGAGCCCGGTCCGCGCACCGGGACCTATCGCGTCGGTGGTGAGCAGCTCCTGGTGGACGCCGAAGGCAAGAGCCAGATCAGCATCGCCGACTACGCGGTCGCCTTCGCGGACGAACTGGAGCGCGGCGACGCGATCCAGGCCCGCATCACCGTCGCCTACTGATTCCGCGTCCCCCGGAGGGGATCAGACACATGACTTCATCCGCCACACCGAAGAGCGCCGGCATCGTCCGGTTCGCGATCATCCTCGGTGCACTCACCGCTCTCGGCCCGCTGGCCAACGACGCCTACATGCCGGGCCTTCCGCAGATCGCCGAGGACCTGAGCACCAGCGCCTCGGCGGCCCAGCTCAGCCTCACCGCCTGCCTGCTGGGCCTCGGCATCGGCCAGCTCATCGCCGGACCCGTCAGCGACGCGCTCGGCCGCCGCCGGCCGCTCATCGCGGGTCTGGCGCTGTTCGCCGTCACCGCCCTGCTGTGCGCCTTCGCCCCCAACATCTGGACGCTGGTCGGGCTGCGCGCCCTCCAGGGCCTCGGCGGCGCCACCGGCATCGTCATCGCCTCCGCGGTCGTGCGCGACCGGCACACCGGGCCCGCCGCGGCCCGGTTCTTCGCGATGCTGATGCTCATCACCGGCATCGCGCCGATCCTGGCCCCCGTCCTCGGCGGCCAGCTGATGCTCGTCACCTCGTGGAAGGGCATCTTCATCGCCCTCGCCATCATCGGCGCCCTGATGCTCATCGGCGTCGCCGGCGCCCTGCCCGAGACGCACCCCGCCGAACGGCGCGTGCACGGCGGCCTCAAGGCCACCGGCCCGATCTTCCGCCGGCTGCTCGGCGACAAGGTGTTCGTCGGCTACAACCTGGCCTGCGGCTTCGCCTTCGCCGCGATGTTCGCCTACATCTCCGGCTCGACCTTCGTGCTCCAGTCCATCCACGGAATGTCCCCGCAGGCGTACAGCGTCGTCTTCGGCGTCAACGCCCTCGGCCTGGTCATCGCCGCGCAGGTCAGCGGCCGCATCGTGCACAAGACCGGCCCGCGCGCCCTGCTCGCCACCGGTCTGGCCGTCTCCGCGGTCGGCGGCCTCGGGCTGCTCGCCGTCGTCCTCACCGACGCCGGTCTGGCCCCGCTGCTCGTCGCGCTCTTCCTGGTCGTCTCCAGCGTCGGCCTCGTCCTGCCGAACTCCTTCGCGCTGGCCCTCCAGGACCACGGCGACGTGGCCGGTTCGGCCGCCGCGCTGCTGGGCCTGTCCCAGCACCTGATCGGCGCGGCCGTGGTGCCGCTCGTCGGCCTGGCCGGCGAGGACAGCGCGGTTCCGATGGGCATCGTCATCGCCGTCCTCGGCGTCGGCGGTCTGCTCTTCTTCGGCCTCACCAAGGGCCACAAGGCCGCCGGTGAGGAAGCCGGGCCCGGAGCCCAGGCACCCGAGGCCGTTCCTTCCGGGGTCCACGAGCCGGTCTAGGCCCCTGGCGAGACAGGCACCCGCAACGGATTGCCCACCGGGGGTCCGTACGGCCGCACCACCGTACGGACCCCCGGCTCCCGGGGCCGCCATCCCGGGCGGCGACAGGCCCACACCTCTTCCCTTTCCCACCGAAACCGATCGAGGCACAGCCACCATGACCCTCGCCACGCACGCCACGGCCGTCGACTCCTGGCGGCTGCTGCCCGCCGCCCAGCAGCCGTCCTACCCCGATCCGGTCGCCCTGCGCTCCGCGCTCGACGACCTCGCCTCCTTCCCGCCCCTGGTCTTCGCCGGCGAGTGCGACCGGCTGCGCGACCGGCTCGCCGACGTCGCCCGGGGCGAGGCCTTCGTCCTCCAGGGCGGGGACTGCGCCGAGACCTTCGACGCCGTCAGCTCCGACCAGGTCCGCGACAAGGTGCAGACGCTGCTCCAGATGGCCGCCGTCCTCACCTACGCGAGCTCCGTGCCCGTGGTGAAGATCGGCCGGATCGCCGGGCAGTACTCCAAGCCCCGCTCCAAGCCCACCGAGATCCGCGATGGTGTCGAACTGCCCGTCTACCGCGGTGACTCCGTCAACGGCCTCGCCTTCACGCCCGAGTCCCGCACCCCGGACCCGGAGCGGCTCAAGCGGATGTACCACTCCTCCGCCGCCACCCTGAACCTCGTACGGGCCTTCACCACCGGCGGCTACGCCGACCTGCGCCAGGTCCACGAGTGGAACCGCGACTTCGTCGCCGCCTCCCCGGTCGGTGAGCGCTACGAGCGCCTCGCCGGGGACATCGACTACGCCCTGACCTTCCTCGCCGCCTGCGGCGCCGACCCGGCCGCCGTCCACTCCTCCGAGATCTTCGCCAGCCACGAGGCCCTGCTGCTGGACTACGAGGCCGCGCTCACCCGCGTCGACGCCCGTACCGGCCAGCTGTACGACGTCTCCGGCCACATGATCTGGATCGGTGAGCGCACCCGTCAACTGGACGGCGCCCACATCGAGTTCGCCTCCACGGTGCAGAACCCCATCGGAGTCAAGCTCGGCCCCACGACCTCCGCCGACGAGGCCCTGCGCCTCATCGACAAGCTGGACCCGCAGCGCGAACCCGGCCGCCTCACCTTCATCACCCGGATGGGCGCCCGCAACATCCGCGAGATCCTCCCCGAGCTGATCGGCAAGGTCACCGCCGAGGGCGCGCGACCCGCGTGGATCTGCGACCCGATGCACGGCAACACCTTCGAGGCGCCCAGCGGCCACAAGACCCGGCACTTCGACGACGTCCTCGACGAGGTCACCGGCTTCTTCGAGGTCCACCGCGCGCTCGGCACCCACCCCGGCGGCATCCACATCGAGCTGACCGGCGACGACGTCACCGAATGCGTCGGAGGCGGCGCCGAGGTCCGGCTCACCGACCTCGGACAGCGCTACGAGTCCGCCTGCGACCCGCGGCTGAACCGCAAGCAGTCGCTCGACCTGGCCTTCCGGGTCGCCGAGCTGTACCGCGGTCGCGCGACGGCCGGCGCGGCCCGCCCCGAAGCCGTACCGGCCGCCGCCTGATCCCGAGCGACCGATCGACGTACCGTCCTGAAGCAAAGGGAGAAGCCCATGTCCGTGCGTGCCCTGCGCGGTGCCATCCAGCTGGAAGTCGACGAGCGGGGCCACCTGCTGGACGGGGTCCGAACGCTGTTCCAGGAGATGCTCGCCGCCAACGGGCTCGACCAGGAGGAGCTGGTCAGCCTGTTCTTCACGGCGACCCCCGACCTGGTCAGCGAGTTCCCGGCGGTCGCCGCCCGCGAACTGGGCGTGACCGACGTGCCGATGATGTGCGCGCAGGAACTGGACATCGCCGGGGCCCTGCCCCGGGTCGTGCGGATCCTCGCGTACGCCGAGACGGAACTGTCCAAGCGCGAGATCAAGCACGTCTACCTGGGCGGTGCGGCCGCCCTGCGCCGAGACCTGGTCACCGCCGGGGAATCCAGATGATCCGCTCCGCCGCGGTGGTGGGGACGGGCCTCATCGGAACCTCCATCGCACTGGCCCTGTCCCGCCGAGGGGTGGCCGTCCACCTCATGGACGCGAACGACTCGGCCGCCCGCACCGCCGCCTCGCTCGGCGCCGGCACCGTCGGCGCCCCGAAGACCACCGTGGACCTGGCCGTACTGGCCGTCCCGCCGGCCCAGGTCGGCACCGTGCTCGCCGCCCAGCAGAGGCTGGGCCTGGCCCGCTCGTACACCGACGTCGCCAGCGTCAAGACCGAACCGGAGATCGGGGTCCTCGCCGCCGGCGCCGATCCCGTCAGCTTCATCGGCGGACACCCGATGGCCGGCCGGGAGCGCTCCGGCCCGCTCGCCGCCTGCGCCACCCTCTTCGAGGGCCGCTCCTGGGTGCTGACCCCCACGGCCCACACCAGCCGCGACGCCCTCAACATGGCGCTCATGATGGTCTCCCTGTGCGGGGCGATGCCCGTCGTCATGGACAGCGACGTCCACGACCGGGCCGTGGCCCGCGTCTCCCACACCCCGCACGTGGTGGCCTCGCTGATGGCCGCCCGCCTCCAGCACCTCCCGGAGGACGCCTGCCGGCTGGCCGGACAGGGGCTGCGCGACGTGACCCGGATCGCCGGGGGCGACCCCCGGCTGTGGAGCGACATCCTGGAGTCCAACGCCACCGCGGTCGCCGACGTGCTGACCGAGCTCGCCGAGGACCTCCAGGTCACCGTGGCCGCCCTGCGGGGCCTCGCCACCGACGACGCCGACGAACGCGCCCAGGGCACCACGCTCCTGGCCGACCTGCTCGGCCGCGGCCTCAGCGGCCGCGACCGCATCCCCGGCAAGCACGGGCACCCGGTGCCCGCCTGCGCTCCGGTCCGCGTCCTGATCGGGGACCAGCCCGGCGAACTCGCCCGGCTCCTCGCGAACGCCGCCGAACTCGCCGTCAACATCGAGGACATGACCATTGACCACTCGCCCGGCGACGAGAGCGGCCTGGTCGAGCTGATGGTCGCCCGCGGGACCGCCGTCACCCTGTCCCAGGGCCTGATGGGAGCCGGCTGGCGGGTCCAGCGGATGGGGCCGATCGAGGCTCCGCCGGTGGCCGTGGGCGTCTGACCCCGCGCCCGCGGATCCCCGTACGACCCCTTCCGCCATCCCTCCCCCCTCCACGGGGATCCGGCCGCCCCACCGGCCGGGTCCGACCGCCCACCACGCCGGCCCACCACCCCGCATGACAGAGGATCACCCTTGAGTACTTTGCGATGGCTCACCGCGGGCGAATCGCACGGCCCCGCCCTCACCGCCGTCCTCGAAGGCCTGCCCGCCGGCGTGGAGATCTCCACCAAGGCGGTCGCCGACTCCCTCGCCCGCCGCCGCCTCGGCCACGGCCGGGGCGCCCGGATGGCCTTCGAGCGGGACGAGGTGACCTTCCTCGGCGGTGTCCG
Organism: Streptomyces sp. NBC_01298; assembly: GCF_035978755.1. Classification (NCBI taxonomy): domain Bacteria; kingdom Bacillati; phylum Actinomycetota; class Actinomycetes; order Kitasatosporales; family Streptomycetaceae; genus Streptomyces; species Streptomyces sp. NBC_01298. The sequence continues at coordinate 114,055 of NZ_CP108416.1, read as the reverse complement.
CCACGGCCTCACCCAGGGCGGACCGGTGTCGATCCAGGTCGGCAACACCGAATGGCCCAAGTGGGAGACGGTGATGGCCGCCGACGGGGTGGACCCGGAGGTGCTGGCCGGCCGGGCGCGCAACGCCCCGCTCTCGCGCCCCCGCCCCGGCCACGCCGACCTCGCCGGGATGCAGAAGTACGGATTCGACGACGCCCGCCCGGTCCTGGAGCGGGCCAGCGCCCGCGAGACCGCCGCCCGGGTCGCCGTCGGGGAAGTCGCCCGGGCCTTCCTCAAGCAGGCGTACGGGATCACGATCGTCAGCCACGTCGTCTCGCTCGGCGCGGCCGTCGCACCCGAGGGACTGGTGCCGGAGCCGTACGACACCGAGCGCGTGGACGCCGACCCGGTGCGCTGCCTGGACCCGGAGGCCTCCGCCGCGATGGTCGCCGAGATCGACCGGGCCCACGAGAACGGCGACACCCTCGGCGGGGTCGTCGAGGTGCTCGCGTACGGACTTCCGCCGGGCCTGGGCAGCTACGTCCACGGCGACCGGCGCGTCGACTCCCGGCTCGCGGCCGCCCTCATGGGCATCCAGGCCATCAAGGGCGTGGAGTTCGGCGACGGCTTCGGCCTAGCCAAGGTCCCCGGCTCCCTCGCGCACGACGAGATCGAGCGGGACGGGCAGGGGGCCGTCCGCCGCCGCACCGCCCGCTCCGGCGGGGTCGAGGGCGGGATGACCACCGGCGAACCGCTGCGGGTGCGCGCCGCCATGAAGCCCATCGCCACCGTGCCGCGGGCCCTGGCCACCATCGACGTCGCCACCGGCGAGCCGGCCGTCGCCCACCACCAGCGCTCCGACGTCTGCGCGGTGCCCGCCGCGGCCGTCGTGGCCGAGGCGATGACGGCGCTGGTCCTCGCGCACGCCGCGCTGGAGAAGTTCGGCGGGGACTCCCTCGCCGAGACCGCCCGCAACCACCGGGGCTACCTCGAGAACCTGGCCGTCCGGTGAGCGCCCCGACGCTGAACACGCCGGCGCTGGCGGGGAGCACCCGGATCACGGTCGGGGGCGAGCGTCCCTACGAGGTCGTCGTCGGTCACGGGCTGACCGGTGAGACCGGGCGCGTACTGGGCTCCGAACCGCTGCGGGTGGCCGTCGTGCACTCCCGCACGCTGCTGGCGACCGCCCGGCGGATCGCGCGGGAACTCAACGACGAGGGACGCGTCGTCGTCTCGCTGGAAGTGCCCGAGGGCGAAGCCGCCAAGGACATGACCGTCGTGACCGGCCTGTGGCGGGCCCTCGCCGACGCCGGGTTCACCCGCTCCGACGCCGTCGTGGCCGTCGGGGGCGGCGCCACCACCGACCTCGCCGGGTTCGCCGCCGCCGGGTGGCTGCGCGGCGTGCGGCTGGTGCTCGTCCCGACCACCCTGCTCGGCATGGTCGACGCCGCCATCGGCGGGAAGACCGCCGTGAACCTGCCCCAGGGCAAGAACCTGGTCGGCGCCTTCCACCCGCCCGCCGGGGTGCTGTGCGACCTGGACCTGCTGGACACCCTGCCGCCCGCCGACTACGTCAGCGGCCTCGCCGAGGTGATCAAGGCCGGGTTCATCGCCGACCCGGAGATCCTGCGCCTGGTCGAGGAGGACCCCGCCGGGCCCGTCCACACCCGGGAGCTCGTGGAGCGCGCCATCCGCGTCAAGGCGGAGGTCGTCACCGAGGACTTCCGGGAGGACGGCCGCCGCGAGCACCTCAACTACGGGCACACGCTGGGCCACGCCATCGAGCGGGTCGCCGGCTACCGGGTCCGGCACGGTCACGCGGTGGCCGCCGGCATGGTCTTCGCCGCCGAACTCGCCCGGCTCGACGGCCGGCTGTCCGCCGCCGACGCCGACCGCCACCGCACCCTCCTCGCCGCCGCCGGCCTGCCCACCACCCACGCCGGGGCCTGGGCCCCGCTGCGCGACGCGATGGGCATCGACAAGAAGACCCGGGGCAACCGGCTGCGGTTCGTCGTGCTCGACGCCATCGGCCGCCCCGCCCTGCTCACCGCCCCGGACGAGGACCTGCTCCGGGCCGCCTACGAGCGGATCTCCCGGTGAAGCGGGCCCCCGTCCGCTACGCCCGTGCCCGCGCCGTCCGGCGTGCCCGCGCGGTCCGCCACGGCGGATCGGTCCGGCCGGCGGGGTGGGCCGGCGGGGGCGCAGCAGCCGAACGCACCGCAGGCCCCGTACGCGCGGAAGCGGTGGGAGCCGCGGGACCCGCACGCACACCCGTATCCGAATCCCCCGAACAGGAAGGCCCGTCATGACCGTCGCCACCGCCCCGCAGGCGCCCGCCCTGCTCTGGGGGGACGCCGACCGCCGGGCCGTCGAGGTCGCCCGCGCGCTGACCGTGGACGCGGTCGAGGCGGCCGGGCACGGACACCCCGGCACCGCCATGAGCCTCGCGCCGGCCGCCTACCTGCTCTTCCAGCGGCTGCTGCGGCACGACCCCCGGGACCCGCGCTGGGCCGGCCGGGACCGGTTCGTGCTCTCCTGCGGCCACGCCAGCCTGACCCTCTACACGCAGCTCTACCTGTCGGGCTACGGGCTCACCCTCGACGATCTCAAGGGCCTGCGCACCGAGGGCAGTCTGACCCCCGCGCACCCCGAGTACGGGCACACCCCGGGCGTGGAGACCACCACCGGCCCCCTCGGCCAGGGCCTCGCCAACGCGGTGGGCATGGCCATGGCGGCCCGGCGCGAGCGCGGCCTGTTCGACCCGGAGGCCGCGCCCGGCGCCTCCCCCTTCGACCACACCATCTGGGCCATCGCCTCCGAGGGAGACCTGGAGGAGGGCGTCGCGCACGAAGCCAGCTCGCTGGCCGGACACCAGCGCCTCGGCAACCTCGTCGTTCTCTACGACGAGAACCGCATCTCCATCGAGGACGACCGGCAGATCGCGCACTCCGAGGACACCCTCGCCCGCTACCGGGCGTACGGCTGGCACGTGCAGGAGGTCGACTGGACGGCGGGCGGGGAGTACACCGAGGATGTCGAGGCCCTGAACCGGGCGCTCGTCACCGCCCGGGAGACCACCGACCGGCCCTCCCTGGTATCGCTGCGCACGATCATCGGCTGGCCCGCGCCGAAGAAGCGCAACACCGGCGGCATCCACGGATCCGCCCTCGGCGCCGAGGAGGCCGCCGCCGCCAAGGCGGCGATGGGCCTCGACCCCTCGCTCTCCTTCCAGGTCCCCGACGAGGTCCTGGCCCACGCCCGCCGGGTCGCCGACCGCGGCGCCGAGGCCCACCGCCAGTGGGACAAGACCCTCGCCGACTGGCGCGCCCTCAACCCCGGGCGCGCCGAGCTCTTCGACCGGCTCTCGGAGCGCCGGCTGCCCGAGGGCTGGCAGGAGAGCCTGCCGGTGTTCGCCGGGGGCGGCCAGATGGCCACCCGCAAGGCGTCCGGGGAGGTGCTGAACGCCCTGGCCCCCGTCCTGCCCGAACTGTGGGGCGGCTCCGCGGACCTCGCCGAGTCCAACCTGACCACGATGAAGGGCGAACCCTCCTTCGTCCCCGAGGAGTTGGCGACGGAGGCGTACTCCGGCCACCGGTACGGGCGGACCCTGCACTTCGGCATCCGCGAGCACGCCATGGGCGCGATCCTCAACGGCATCGCCCTGCACGGCGGGACCCGCCCCTACGGCGGCACCTTCCTGGTGTTCTCCGACTACATGCGGCCGGCCGTGCGCCTCGCGGCCATGATGAAGCTGCCCGTCACCTACGTCTGGACCCACGACTCCATCGGCCTCGGCGAGGACGGCCCCACCCACCAGCCCATCGAGCACCTCTGGTCGCTGCGCGCCATCCCCGGCCTGGACGTGGTCCGGCCCGCCGACGCCAACGAGACCGTCGTCGCCTGGCGCACCATCCTGGAGAACGACGACCGCCCGGCGGGCCTGTGCCTGTCCCGGCAGAACCTGCCCGTGCTGGAGCGCACCGAGGAGAGCGGGCTGTCCCCCGCAGAGGGCGCCGCGCGCGGCGGGTACGTCCTGGCCGAGGCCGAGGGCGGGCGCCCCGAGGCCATCCTCATCGCCACCGGCAGCGAGGTGCCCATCGCGCTCGACGCCCGCCGCATCCTCCAGGACGGGGGCCTCGCCACCCGGGTGGTGTCCATGCCCTGCCTGGAGTGGTTCCAGGCACAGGAGGAGGCCTACCGGGAGGAGGTGCTCCCCACGGATGTGGCCGCCCGGGTCTCCGTCGAGGCCGGGTCCAGCCTCGGCTGGTACGCCCTGGTCGGCGCGGCCGGCACCTCGCTGGGCATCGACTCCTTCGGTGCCTCCGCCCCGTACCAGTCCCTGTACGAACTCCACGGCCTGACGGCGCCGAAGGTGGCGGCGGCGGCCCGCGCGAGCTTCGAGCGGGCCCAGCGCAGAGGCTCCGTACGATGAGCGGCGTGACAACTCCCGTACTGGAGGCCCGGATACCCGGGTCCAAGAGCATCACCAACCGGGCGCTGCTCCTCGCGGCCGCCGCCCCCGGCAGCAGCCGCCTCGGCGCGCCCCTGGTCAGCGACGACACCCTCGCCTTCCGGGCCGCGCTGACGGACCTGGGCACCGGGGTCCGCGACATCGGCGACAGCGGCTACGGGTACGGGGACGGCTCCGGCTACGGCGACGGCTCCGGCGAGGTCTGGGAGGTCACCGGGCGCGGCACCGGACCGGCCGGCCCCGGCCGGGTCTGGTGCGCCGACGCCGGCACCGCGGCACGCTTCCTGCCGCCCTTCGCGGCCACCGGGCGCGGGGAGATCGCCTTCGACGGCTCCGACCAGTTGCGGGCGCGCCCGCTCGGGCCGCTGCTGGAGGCGCTCACCGGGCTCGGGGCGAGGGTGCGCGGTACGGGCCTGCCCTTCACCCTGACCGCGCGGGGGCTGGCCGGGGGCCGCATCGAGCTGGATTCCGGGCTGAGCAGCCAGTACCTCTCCGGGCTGCTGATGGCCGCCCCGCTGATGGGCGGGCCGCTCACGGTGGACGTGCCGCGGCTGGTCAGCCGTCCGTACGTGGACATGACCCTGGCCCTGATGCGGCAGTTCGGTGCCCGGGTCGAGGAGGAGGGCAGCGCGATCACGGTCCACCCGGGCGGCTACCGGCCCACCGACCTCGACATCGAGCCGGACGCCTCGACCGCCTCGTACTTCTTCGCGGCGGCCGCCGTCACCGGCCGTACCGTACGGGTCCGGGCGCTGGGCGAGGGCAGCCTGCAGGGCGACACCGCCTTCGTGGAGGTGCTGCGGCAGGCCGGCGCCCGGGTCACCACGACCGCCAACTGGACCGAGGTCACGGGCACCGGCGCGCTGCGCGGCGGATTCACCGTCGACATGGGCGATATCTCGGACACCTTCATGACGATGGCCGCGATCGCCCCGCTCGCGGACGCCCCGGTCACCATCACGGGCATCGCGCACGCCCGGCTGAAGGAGTCCGACCGGATCGCCGCGGTAGCGGAGAACCTCCGCGCACTGGGCATCGAGGTGGAGGAGGGACCGGACCGCATCACCGTGCACCCGGGCACCCCCGCCCCGGCGACGATCGACTGCCGCCGCGACCACCGCATCGCGATGTCCTTCTCGGTACTGGGCCTGCGCGCCGCCGGGATCACCCTCGACGACCCGGCCTGCGTGGCCAAGACCTTCCCCGGGTTCCACGAGGAGCTGCGGCGGCTGTTCGGCTGAGACGCACGGAGCGGCGCTCCCCCGTGGGGGCGCCGCTCCTGTGTCGTTTGTCGTACGGGTCAGCGGACGACGTCGAAGACGTTCAGCTGCAGGCCGTTGGCGTACGCCGCGTGTTCGACGAGCTTCAGCTTCTGCGCGTCCTTGTCCGTGGCGCTGAAGAGGCGCTTGCCCGCACCGAGCAGCAGCGGGAAGACGAGCAGGTGGTAACGGTCGATCAGGCCGGCGTCGGAGAGCGCCCGGTTCAGGGCGGCGCTGCCGTGCACGATGATCGGGCCGCCCTCGGTCTCCTTGAGCGCGGCGACCTCGTCGAGGGTGCGCAGGATCGTGGTGTCGCCCCAGTCCGACACCAGGTCGTCCTCGGTGAGGGTGGTGGAGACGACGTACTTGGGCATCACCTTGTAGTCGGCGAAGTCCTCCATGGCGGGCCACACGGGGCTGAAGGCCTCGTAGCTGGTGCGGCCCAGCAGGATCGCGGAGGCCTCCTTCTGCTCCCGGCCCTTGATCTCGAACGCCTCGGGCAGGAACTCGACGTCCTTGAAGGTCCAGCCGGAGTTCCGGTACCCGGGCTCGCCGCCGGGGGCCTCCACGACGCCGTCGAGGGAGACGAAGGCGGAGCTGATCAGGGTGCGCATCTGGGGTTCCTCGGAATCTCGTGGCTGGCTCTCGGCGGTCCGTCCGGCGCGCCCCGCGACCACGTGCGTGGCTGCCGCGGCGTGCCTTTCATGATCTAAGACCGTGGCTCCCCGGGGAACTCATCGGTCCCGGCGATATTTCTTTCGGATCTTTCGGTGGAGGTGTCCGAGGGCGCCTCCGGTTTCGTGTGGAGGATCTCGCGGGCCTGTTCCGCGGCGCGGGCGATGCTCTCCGAGACGAAGTCGAGGAAGCGGGCGATGTTCTCCATGCGGGTGCCGGCCGGGGTGCCGGCGCCGAGGACGGTGACGCCCTGCCGCGCCGTCTCGACGATCTGGGCGGTGGAGCGGGCGCTGGCCATCATCGACTGGTACCAGATGTCGTCGTCGACGACGTAGCGCTCGCGGCGGCCTTCCTCGCGTTCCCGTCGGATGAGGCCCTGTCCCTCCAGGAACGTTATCGACTTCGATACCGAGGCCGGGCTGACCTGGAGGCGCTGGACGAGTTCCGACGCGGTGAGGCTGCCCGTGTCGGTGAGGGTGAGGCAGGCCATCACCCGGGCCGTCATGGTGGGCATGCCCGAAGCCATCATGACGGTGGTGAACACCTCCTCGTAGGCGCGTACGGCCTCGGCGTCCCGTCCGTAGGCCTGCGGGGCGGCCTGCGGTCCACGGGGCGCGGTCTGCTTGCGCCGGTGCGCGCGGGCTTCGGTGGCGCGGTGGGCCAGATCGGCGCGGTAGGCGCCGGGGCCGCCGTTGCGCATGACCTCGCGCGTGATGGTCGAGGTCGGTCGGTCCAGCTGTCGGGCGATCTCCGCGTAGGCGAGGCCGTCGGCCACTCCCAGCGCGATCTGCTGGCGTTCCTGCTGGGTGAGCCTGCCTCCCGGCATCGCGGTCTCCTTCGTGCGTCGTCGTGCCTCCAGTATAGCGTTCGCTTCCATGTCATTGCAACGTTCTGAGTGGCTGTCGTTGCATTTAACTTCAGTTCTTCGCAACGATTTCACGGCTTTGACCTGCAAATACTAGGATTCATCGCAACGAACTTCTTGCTGGGACTTGGAAAGCAACGTAGCTTTTCCTTCATCGGAAACAACGAGTCGCAGGAGAGAATCATGCAGAAGTTCGCTACCACCGCCCCGATCTCCGCCGTTCTGGACATCCCGGCCGGCGCCGTCCGGCTCATCGCCGCTGACCGCGCGGACACCGTGGTCGAGGTCCGGCCCGCCGACGCTTCGAAGGGCCGCGATGTGAAGGCGGCCGAGCAGACCGTGGTCGAGTACGCCGACGGGGTCCTGCGGATCGCGGTCCCCGCGAAGAACCAGATCCTGGGCGCCTCCGGTTCCGTTGAGGTGACCGTTCAGCTGCCCGCCGGCTCCGGCGTCGAGGCGAAGGCGGCCAGCGCCGAGCTCCGGGGCGTCGGACGCCTTGGTGACGTGGTCTTCGAGGCCGCGCAGGGCTCGGTCAAGATCGACGAGGCCGCGAGCGCGCACCTGACCCTGGCGGCCGGTGACGTCTCGGTCGGCCGCCTGGCGGGCTCTGCCCGGATCAGTACGCAGAAGGGCGACCTGAGCATCGTCGAAGCCGTGCGCGGCACGGTCGAACTGCACACGGAGTACGGAGACATCTCGGTCGGCGCGGGCCGTGGGGTCAGTGCCACCCTCGACGCCGGCACCGCCCTCGGCCGGATCGACAACGCCCTTCGCAACACCGAGGGCGCGGCGGCCGGCCTCGCCATCCACGCGACCACCGCCTACGGCGACATCGCCGCCCGCAGCCTCTGACAACCAGTCACAGAAGGAGTACCGCTCATGACGACCTCGGCCATCACGGCGAACGGTCTGCGCAAGTCCTACGGCGACAAGACGGTCCTCGACGGCATCGACCTGGCCGTCCCCGAAGGAACGGTCTTCGCCCTGCTCGGCCCGAACGGCGCGGGCAAGACCACCGCCGTCAAGATCCTCTCCACCCTCGTCTCCCCGGATCCCGCCTCCGGCGAGATCCGGGTCGGGGGCCACGACCTGGCCGCCGACCCGCGGGCGGCCCGCGCCGCCATCGGTGTCACGGGGCAGTTCTCCGCGGTCGACGGGTTGATCACGGGAGAGGAGAACATGCTCCTCATGGCCGACCTGCACCACCTGTCGAAGGCGGAGGGGCGGCGGGTCACCGCCGAACTCCTCGAGCGGTTCGACCTGACGGAGGCGGCGAAGAAGCCCGCCTCCACCTACTCCGGCGGTATGAAGCGACGCCTGGATATCGCCATGACGCTGGTGGGTGATCCGCGGATCATCTTCCTCGACGAGCCGACCACCGGTCTCGACCCGCGGTCGCGCCACAACATGTGGCAGATCATCCGCGAGCTGGTCACGGGTGGTGTGACGGTCTTCCTGACCACGCAGTATTTGGAGGAGGCGGACGAACTCGCGGACCGCATCGCGGTGCTGAACGACGGCCGGATCGCCGCCGAGGGCACGGCGGAAGAGCTGAAGCGGATGATCCCGGGCGGCCATGTGCGTCTGCGGTTCTCGGACCCGCACGCCTACCGGTCCGCGTCTGCGGTGCTCGGTGAGGTCGCTTTGGATGACGAGGCGCTGGCGCTGCAGATCCCCAGTGACGGCAGCCAGCGCGCGCTGCGCTCGATCCTCGACCGGCTGGACTCGGCCGGCGTGGAGGCGGACGAGCTGACCGTGCACACCCCGGATCTCGACGACGTGTTCTTCGCCCTGACCGGCACCGACCCCCGCCCCGCCCAGTCCACCGTCCCCGCCCAGTCCAAGGAGAACCTCCGATGAGTTCCCTGTCCCTCGCCGTCCGCGACTCGTCCACGATGCTGCGCCGCAACCTCCTCCACGCCCGCCGCTACCCGTCCTTGACCCTGAACCTGCTGCTCACGCCGATCATGCTCCTGCTGCTCTTCGTCTACATCTTCGGAGACGTGATGAGCGCCGGCATCGGCGGCGGCAGCCGCGCCGACTACATCGCCTACCTCGTCCCCGGCCTGCTCCTGATGACGATCGGTTCGACCACGATCGGCACGGCGGTGTCCGTCTCCACCGACATGAGCGAGGGGATCATGGCCCGCTTCCGGACGATGGCGATCCACCGAGGGTCGGTGCTCATCGGGCACGTCATCGGCAGCGTGCTGCAGTCGATCGCGAGCGTGGTCCTGGTCGGAGCCGTGGGGGTGGCCATCGGCTTCCGTTCGACGGACGCGACGGCCCTGGAATGGCTGGCGGCCTTCGGGCTCCTGGTCCTGTTCGCCCTGGCGCTCACCTGGATCGCCGTCGGCATGGGACTGATCAGTCCGAACGCCGAGGCCGCGAGCAACAACGCGATGCCGATGATCCTCCTCCCGCTCCTCTCCAGCGCGTTCGTGCCGGTCGAGGGGATGCCGGGCTGGTTCCGGCCGATCGCCGAGTACCAGCCCTTCACCCCGGCCATCGAAACCCTGCGCGGACTCCTCCTGGGCACCGAGATCGGCAACAACGGATGGATCGCCGTCGCCTGGTGCCTGGGCCTCGCCGTCCTCGGCTACTTCTGGTCGGCCGCGAAGTTCAACAGTGACCCGAAGTAGCGGCCGAGGCAGCACAGGCCCCCTCCCGCACCCCGCTCCGCCCCGAGGCGGCGTACCCCGACCACACGTCGGAGTGCGCCGCCTCGTTCGTATGCGCCCGGGGCGCCGTCGGCGCGCCCGCGACGGCCTCGGCCTCGGCCGGCCACACCGGGCGCTGCGGATCGCGGGTCAGCGCCCTTGAGGACAGCTTCTGTCCTCAACCGGCCGTGATCGTGGGGGAGTTCTCGCGTGCCTGCCCGCGAACGCCCGGGATGTCCGGACCGATCAGGAATCGAGAAGCGCGGTTCGGGGAGCCGTCCTAGCCTGCTCACCATGGACATCACCATTCACACGACGTCGCTTCCGCACGACGACCCGGACGCGTCGCTCGCCTTCTACCGCGACGTCCTCGGCTTCGAGGTCCGCAGCGATGCCGGGCAGGGGAGGATGCGCTGGATCACGGTCGGCCCGCCCGGTCAGCCGGGCACGTCGATCCTGCTGGCGCCGCCGGCCTCCGATCCCGGCGTCACCGAGGACGAGCGCCGAACCATCACCGAGATGATGGCCAAGGGCACCTACGGCTGGATCCTGCTGGCCACCCCGGACCTCGACGCCACCTTCGAGAAGGCGCAGGCCGGTGACACCGAGGTCGTCCAGGAACCGACCGAGCAGCCGTACGGCGTCCGTGACTGCGCGTTCCGCGACCCCGCGGGCAACCTGGTCCGCATCCAGGAACTGCGCTGAGCCGACGAAGGGCAAGGGGTTCTCATGTGCAAGCCCGAATGGCGACGTGCACGCGTCCAGGCGCAGCGCCTGGAGGATCTCGCACGGCTGCGCCGCGTCCGGGACCGGATCGACCGGGAGTACGCGCAGCCGCTGAACGTGGAAGCGCTCGCCCACGATGTGAACATGTCCGCCGGGCACCTGAGCCGGCAGTTCCGTGCCGCGTACGGGGAGTCGCCGTACGCGTACCTGATGACGCGTCGCATCGAGCGGGCGACGGCGCTGCTGCGGCGGGGGGACCTCAGCGTCACCGAGGTCTGCTTCGAGGTCGGCTGCGCGTCGCTGGGAACGTTCACCACCCGCTTCACCGAGCTGGTCGGCATGCCCCCGGGGGCCTTCCGGCGTCAGGCCGCAGCCGACGACGCGGGGCCGGCGATCACGGTGGAGGGGATGCCGGCGTGCGTGGCGAAGCAAGTCTCCAGACCGGTCAGGAATCGAGAAGCCACGGCCGCCCCGCAAGCCCTAGCGTGATGGTCACAGCAACCGCAGGAACCGCATCCGTTCACAGTGAGAGGAGCAGGACATGAAGGCGCACGTCAGCTCGATCCTTCTTGGTGTCCGGGACATGGACCGGGCCAAGCAGTTCTACACCGAGGGACTCGGCTGGAAGATCCAGAGCGACTTCGGCATCTCGGTGTTCTTCGAGTCGGACGGCGCCTCGCCGGTCGGCTTCTACAGCCGCGAAGGCCTGGCCCAGCAGGTGGGCACGGACCAGGAGGGCAGCGGTTTCAGCGGGCTGGTCCTGACGTACGTGGTCCGCAGCGAGACGCGGGTCGACGAGATCATGGCGGAGGCCTCGAAGGCCGGCGCCACGGTCCTCAAGCCGGCCGGCGCCCTGCCGTGGGGCGGTTACGGCGGCACCTTCGCCGACCCGGACGGCTACGTCTGGAGCCTCGGCTACAGCGACCAGGGCACCGACCAGCCCTACGCGGAGTAGCCGCGACCTGTGTCCGACAGCCGTCCGGGACGGCGGGGGAACGTTTCCCCCGCCGTCCCGGACGGCTTTGACCCGGGTGCGGGAAGCAGCAGGACGAAGAGACGAAGAGGAGAAGGTCTTGAAGTTCCAGTCCGTCGTCGAGCCGCCCGAGCCCATGCGGGGCCTCGAAGTTCCGTCCGAGGTGGTGGCGGCACTCGCCGGTGGCGCGCGGCCGCCGGTGACGATCACGATCAACGGGCATTCCTGGCAGAGCCGGGTCGCCCTCCTGCGCGGCCGCCACTTGATCGGCCTCAGCCATGCCAACCGAGATGCCGCGGGTGTCGAGATCGGCGAGGAGGTCGAGGTGGAGCTGGAGCTGGACACCGAGCCGCGCGTCGTCGTCGAGCCCGACGACTTCGCCCGGGCTCTGGACGGGGACCCGGCCGCCCGCGCCGCGTACGACAACCTGACGTACAGCCGCAAGCGCGAGCACGTGCGCGCCATCGAGAGCGCGAAGAAGCCCGAGACGCGCCTGGGGCGCATCGAGAAGGCCATCGCCACCCTGCGCGGCTGACACCCCGCGAGCGAGCCTCCGTCGGCCGGGAAACCCGCCGGGCGGAGGCATCGTCATGCCCGGGCGTAGCCGCGCCGCTGTAGCTTTCACTTTCAGTCCATTGCAACGTTTGCGGCTTCGTCGTTGCATTCAGCTTTAGGCTTTCGCAACGATTGTAAGGCGCTGACCTGCATTTATTAAGTTTCTTCGCAACGACTTCCTTGTCGAAATATGGAAAGCAACGTAGCTTTTCCTTCATCGGAAACAACGAGTCGCAGGAGAGAATCATGCAGAAGTTCGCTACCACCGCCCCGATCTCCGCCGTTCTGGACATCCCGGCCGGCGCCGTCCGGCTCATCGCCGCTGACCGCGCGGACACCGTGGTCGAGGTCCGGCCCGCCGACGCTTCGAAGGGCCGCGATGTGAAGGCGGCCGAGCAGACCGTGGTCGAGTACGCCGACGGGGTCCTGCGGATCGCGGTCCCCGCGAAGAACCAGATCCTGGGCGCCTCCGGTTCCGTTGAGGTGACCGTTCAGCTGCCCGCCGGCTCCGGCGTCGAGGCGAAGGCGGCCAGCGCCGAGCTCCGGGGCGTCGGACGCCTTGGTGACGTGGTCTTCGAGGCCGCGCAGGGCTCGGTCAAGATCGACGAGGCCGCGAGCGCGCACCTGACCCTGGCGGCCGGTGACGTCTCGGTCGGCCGCCTGGCGGGCTCTGCCCGGATCAGTACGCAGAAGGGCGACCTGAGCATCGTCGAAGCCGTGCGCGGCACGGTCGAACTGCACACCGAGTACGGAGACATCTCGGTCGGCGCGGGCCGTGGGGTCAGTGCCACCCTCGACGCCGGCACCGCCCTCGGCCGGATCGACAACGCCCTTCGCAACAGCGAGGGCGCCGCCGCGGGCCTCGCCATCCACGCGACCACCGCCTACGGCGACATCGCCGCCCGCAGCCTCTGACAACCGTAAAGGAGCACCGCTCATGATCAGCCTGCGCGGACTCCTCGGCTACGACGACAGGTCGGAAGTGGGCCGCCTCGTTCGTTCGCGGATGTCCGCGGTGGCTACGCGCCGCGGACGGCACGGAGTTCTCGGTGCTGCCTCTTGGGGGGCGCGATTTCGTAGCGGCCAGTGGCGGGCCGGGTGGGGGTTTCCGTCGGAGGCAAGCAGCACAGTGGCTGATGCCGTCTGTGGTGCGGAGTAGCGCCCGTACGCCGGATACCGGCTGCGGGCTGCACTGGGCGCACCTTCTGTGGCTGAGGCTGGTCCGTGGGCCCCATCCCGGCCGAGTGAGAATCGAGTCCAGGGCTGTGGGTGAGGGGGATGGCAGTGAGGCACACACTGGACCTGTGGCGTCGAGGGCTCGGGGAGGTGCCCGAGTCGGTGTGGCACGAGACCGGGCTCGAGGTGCTGATCCTCGCGGACAACGGGCTGACGGCGCTGCCGCCGGAGATCGGGCGCCTTCACCGGCTGAACACGCTGGACCTGGGCCACAACGCGCTGACGTCGGTGCCCGAAGAAATCGGCAGGCTGGCGGGGCTCGGCGACTTCCTCTACCTGCACGACAACCGGCTGACGCGGCTTCCGGACTCGGTGGGAAACCTGACCCGGTTGCGTTACCTCAACGTCGGCGAGAACTCCCTCACCACCCTCCCCGAGAGCATCGGTGGGATGAGCGGCCTCATCGAGCTCAGAGCGCAGCACAACCGGCTCACCACCCTGCCCGACGCCATCGGCGGGCTCCGCGGCCTGCGTGAGCTGTGGCTGCGGGGGAACTCGATCGAGCAGCTCCCCTCGTCGGCCTCCGAGCTGCACGAACTGCGCCACCTGGACCTACGCGAGAACTCCCTGGCCGGGGTGCCGGAGTCGCTGGCGGGCCTCCCGCGACTGCGCCAGATCGACCTGCGGAGCAACCGGCTGGGCCGGCCGGCCGACTGGCTCGCCGACATGCCGTCGTTGGAGAAGCTGGATCTGCGCTGGAACGAAGTGGACCCTTCCCTACCGGTCATCATCGAGCTGGAGCGGCGGGGCTGCGTCGTCTTGACGTGAGGGGGAGCGGGGTTACTGGTTCCAGTGGGAGGCGGTTTTCAGGAGGCGGTCGTTTGCGGTTGGGGTGCCGATCGTGATGCGGACGCCCTCTTCGCCGAAGGGGCGGACCATCAGGCCGGCCGCCTCGCAGGCGTCCGCGAAGTAGGCGGTGCGGGAGCCCAGGCGCAGCCAGACGAAGTTGGCGTGGCTTTCGGGGACCTCGTAGCCCTCCGCGCGGAGGGCGGCGCTGACGCGGTCGCGTTCCGCGACCAGGTCGGTCACGCGTTCGCGGAGTTCCTCCGTGGCGCGCAGCGAGGCCAGGGCGGCGGCCTGGGCGGGGCCGCTCACGCCGAGGGGGACGGAGCAGGCGCGCAGGGCGGCCGTGACCCGGGGGTGGGCCACCGCGTAGCCGACGCGGAGCGCGGCCAGACCGTAGGCCTTGGAGAAGGTGCGCAGGACGGCCACGTTGGGGCGGTCCCGGTAGAGGTCGATGCCGTCCGGGATGTCCTCGGCGGCGTCCACGAACTCGCGGTAGGCCTCGTCGATGACGATGAGGATGTGCGGGGGTACGCGGTCCAGGAAGCGTTCCAGTTCGGCCCGGCGCACGGCGGTGCCGGTCGGGTTGTTCGGGTTGCAGACGAAGATCAGGCGGGTGCGGTCGGTGACCGCGTCGGCCAGGGCGTCCAGGTCGTGGGTCTCGTCGCGCAGCGGGACCTGGACGGAGGTGGCCCCGGCGGCCCAGGCCAGCAGCGGGTACGCCTCGAACGAGCGCCACGCGAAGACGACCTCGTCGCCCGGGCCCGCGGCGGCGGCGACCAGGTGCTGGGTGATGCCGACCGAGCCGGTGCCCAGCACCAGGTGGTCGGCGGGTACGGCGAGGCGGTCGGCGAGTTCCGCGACGAGCTCGGCCGCGGTGGGGTCGGGGTAGCGGTTGAGGCGGCCCAGCCAGGTCTCGACCGCGGAGATCACCGAGGGGAGCGGCGGGTAGGGGTTCTCGTTCGAGGAGAGCTTGTCGACGAACTCGTCGCGTGCGGCGCGGCCCGGCACGTACGCGGGGAGCGTCGAGACGTCGGCCCGGAGCCTGGGGGAGGTGGGGGAGGCCGTGGAGGGCGTGGGGGCCGTGTGCGGATCGGCATCGGGCATGGCGCAATCCTTCGATGGGGAAGCCGTGGGCGGCGAGGGTGCCGGGCGGGAGTACAGCACCGTCCGGCCGCGCCGACGGGGGAGGGCGGCACGGCCGGACGGTGACCAGGGGAGACCGGGGGAGGGGGACGGCGCGGGGCTGAGGGGGATCAGGCCCGCGCCGGTGCCGCCGGGTTGTAGGGCGAGGGACCGCCGAACGCCCAGCGCAGCCGGGTCGCCCCGTCGATCTGCACCACGCGCTCGATGTCGAACTCGCACATCCGCAGGGCTCCGGGCACGTCCGCCCGGTCCCCCTCGGCCCAGTTGATCCGTGCCTTGCCCGTCAGTTGCAGGGTGTGGCCGGACTCCCAGTCCAGGAAGAGCAGTCCGCAGTTCTCGTTGAGCTGCAGATTGCCCAGGGTCATGTAGAAGGAATTGCCGAAGTAGTCGGGCCATACGAGCCTGCGCGGTCCCGCCACCGTGACGAAACCGGGGTCGCCGCCCCGGTGCGAGGAGTCCGCGCCGTAGCCGTCGGCCTGGCTGGCGATGAAGAAGGTGTCCGCGCCGCGGATCCACTTCTCCTGTTCGGGCGTCAGCTCGTCGCCGTCCCGGGTCTCCCGGGGCGCCGAGGCCGGCCCGTCCGCGACCGGGACCCGTACCTGGAGGTACTTGGGGCAGTTGCCCAGCACCTGTTCGGTGCGGATCTGCAGGGATTCCCCCTCGCGCCGCGCCACGCCGTTGATCCGGATCCGGGTCGTCGTGTGCGGTTCGAGGGCGAGCAGCCCGATGTCGGCCGTCTCCGCGAAGGCTTCGGCGAGCGGATCGCCCGGCACGGGCAGGGAGGACAGCGTGATCGTGCGCCGGCTGGTGGGCAGGGCGAAGCCGGGGTCGCCGGTGACCAGCGAGGACCACATGGCGCCCGTGGCGTCGGCGCCGCCCAGGAAGAGCATGCGCTGGCGCATCAGGTACTGGTCGAACCCGGGCTGGATCACGTCGTCGAACATCGGCGAACCCCAGCCGGGACCGCCTTCGCCGGCCTGCTTCTGGACGGCCTGTTCACCCTCGTGATGGGGGGTCTTGATCACGGGAATCGGAAACCTCCGGTCGGGACGGGCGCCGCGGCCGACGGGGTCGCCGTCGGCGGGCGCCCGTCTACGGGGCGCCGGTCAGCGGGCGCCGATCAGCAGGGCGGTGTCCACGACACGGTTGGAGAAGCCCCACTCGTTGTCGTACCAGCCGACGATCTTGACCTGGCGGCCGTCGCCGATCACCTTGGTCAGGCCCGAGTCGAAGATGCACGACGCGGGGTCGGTGACGATGTCGCTGGAGACGATCGGCTCGTCGGTGTAGGTGAGGATGCCCGCGAGGGGGCCCTCGGCGGCCTTCGCGAAGATCTCGTTGACCTCCTCGACCGTCGTCGCGCGGCCGACGCGGACGGTGAGGTCGGTGGCCGAGCCCGTCGGGATCGGCACGCGCAGCGCGTATCCGTCGAGCTTGCCCTTGAGCTGGGGGAGGACCAGGCCGATCGCCTTGGCGGCGCCCGTGGTGGTCGGCACGGTGTTCGTCGCCGCCGAGCGGGCGCGGCGCAGGTCGGTGTGCGGACCGTCCTGGAGGTTCTGGTCCGCGGTGTAGGCGTGGACCGTGGTCATCAGGCCGTGCTCGATGCCGAGCGCGTCGTCGATGACCTTGGCCAGCGGGGCCAGGCAGTTGGTCGTGCACGAGGCGTTGGAGACGATGTCGTGCTCGGCCGGGTCGTAGAGGTCGTCGTTGATGCCGAAGGCGATCGTCAGGTCCTCGTTCTTCGAGGGCGCGCTGATGATGACCTTGCGGGCACCGGCCTCCAGGTGGGCGCGTGCCTTGTGCGCGTCGGTGAAGACGCCGGTGGACTCGATGACCACGTCCACCTCCAGCTCGCCCCACGGGAGCTTGGCGGGGTCGCGCTCGGCGGTCACGCGGATGGTGCGCCCGTCGATGACGAGGTTGCCCTCGACCGCGCGGACTTCGTGGCCGAGCTTGCCGAGGGTGCTGTCGTACTTGAGCAGGTGGGCCAGCGTCTTGGCGTCGGTGAGGTCGTTGACGGCGACCACCTCCAGGCCGGTGCCCCGCTGAAGGGCGGCGCGGAAGAAACTGCGGCCGATGCGGCCGAATCCGTTGATGCCGACCTTGATCGTCACGTGATACCCCTCGTTCGGAAACTACATCCATGACCGCACGTGAAGCCGCGTTGTCCGGCCAGTCCTCGTCTTCAACTGTACTGGCCGACCTGTCTTCTGACTTGCGTAAATGCGCCTGTTCATGGCCTGTTCACGCCGAAAGTCGAGGTGGAGCCCCGCGCATTGGAACATCTGATGCTACTCGAGTACGTGCATGCAGGTATGTTTTTATGGGCCTGCCTGTCACGATGACACGACGCTTCCCGGCCTCCCGGAGCGAGGAGAACGATGGACATGCTGCCCCTTCGCGGGCCGAGCACATCCGTGCCGGACCGCAGTCCACCGCTCGCCGCGCTCACCACACCCTCCGCGGGTACGGCGGCGCGGGTCATCCGGGCACACGGCGAGTCCGTGTACGGGACCACCGTCCGGCGCGAGTTCGGAGACGTCACCATCTCCCTAGTCACCGGGGAGGCCCACGAGGCCGTACGCCCCGGCCGCCACATCCGCCCGGACCCCTCCGAGTCCCTGCGGCTGTTCCGGGCGCTGGCCGGCGAGATCCACGTTCACCAGGACGGCCGCCGGGGCCAGGCGAGCGGCCCGCAGATCATCTGCTGCGACACCAGCCGGCCCTACCGCCTCCTGCTGCCCCGGCCCTTCCACCTGGTCGAGGTCCAACTGCCGCACCGGCACCTCGGCATGTCGGCGGCCGACACCGCGAAGCTCACCGCCACCGGCTGGTGCGGGCGGATGGGCGCGGGCGCCCTGCTCTCCCAGCTGCTCGCCGGCCTCCACGACCACGGCACCGAGATCCATTCCGCCGTGGACCGGGTCGGCGCCACCGTGGCGGGCCTGACCGCGGCCGTCCTCGCCGATCGGCTGCGCCACGTCGCCGCCGAGGACGAGGTGGCCCGGCACGACCTGATGCTGGGCATCCAGGGGTTCATCCGCGCACGGCTCTCCGACCCCGACCTCACCCCGCAGGCGGTCGCCGAGCACCACAACATCTCGCTGCGCTACCTCCAGCGGATCTTCCAGGAGCACGGGACCAGCCCCGCCCGGTGGATCCGGGACGAACGCCTCGCCCGCTGCCGCTCCGAGCTGCGAGACCCGCGGCTCGAACACCTGCCCGTCGGGGTGATCGGCGAGCGGTCCGGCCTCTACCAGGCCTCGCACTTCAGCCGGCTCTTCCGCGACCGGTACGGGCTCACCCCGCGCGGCTACCGGACCATGCGCGAGGCCGTGCCCACGTAGCACCGACACCGACCGGTACCGCGCACCGACGAGCACCGCGCACCGACCGGTACCGCACACCGACGAGCACCGCCTCCCGCCGAGCACCGACGACCGACGAGCACTGACATCCGAGGAGGATGACGGATTTGACCGGCACGAGCTTCGAATTCCCCGGTGAGTACTACGAGATCATGCGGAAGGACTTCCGCAACCTCGACGCCGAGACGGAGTTCCTCGCGTCCCTGCTCCCCGAGGCGGGCACCGTACTCGACCTGGGCTGCGGCACCGGCTCCAACCTGCGCGCCCTGCGCGAGCGCGGGCACCGCGGGACCGGCGTCGACCAGAGCGCCGCGTTCCTGGAGTACGCCCGCGCCGCCGGCGACGAGGGCATCTCCTACGTGGAGGCCCGCGCCGAGGAGCACCGCACCGACGAGCGCTACGACCTCGTCTACAGCCTCTTCATGACGCTGAACTACCTGGAGCGGGCACAGCTCCCGGCCGTCCTGCGCTCCGTCCGCGAGCTGCTGAACCCCGGCGGGCAGGTCGTCCTGGAGTTCGGCCACCTGCTGAACTTCGTCGACTCCTTCCAGCCCAACAGCGTCGGCCACCACCGCCGCGACGGGGTCCTCATCACCCGCCTCGCCCGCCAGTTCATCAACGCGCACGCCGCGAACTGGCGCAACGAGGAGACCCTGCTGGTCCGCACCGCGGACGGCACGGTCGCCATGTACGACAACTTCTTCGACCAGGCCGTCCTGACCGGGCCCGAGGTGCGCGAACTGCTGGCCGCGGCGGGACTGACCATCACGGCCGAGTACGGCGGTTTCCGCAAGGAGCCCGCGCCCTTCCACGGCCGGGGCCCGCTCGTCATCGTGGCCACCGCGACCCCCGCCGACACCGCGTCGCACACCGGGTCCGACACCGCGTCGGACACCGCTCAGCAAGAGGAGAACCAGGCATGACCGGCACCGGCATATCCCTGCTCGACGGCGGGCCCGCCCCCGAAACCGGCGTCGCGCACCTCGGCGCCGCCCTCGTCCGCGCCGTCGGTGAGAGCCAGGCCGACGAACGCGGCGTGACGTACATCCGCGCCGACGGCACCGAGGTCCACCAGAGCTACGCCGAGCTGCTCGACGACGCCTCGCGCGTCCTGGCCGGCCTGCGCTCCTCCGGCGCCGCCACCGGTGAGAAGATCATCCTGCAGTCGGCCGACGACGCCGACCTCCTCGCCGGCTTCTGGGGCTGTGTCCTCGGAGGCTTCCTGCCGCTGCCCGTCAGCGCCGACGCGGTCAACGGCCCCGGCCTGCTGGAGCGCGTCTGGGCCGGGTACGGCCGCCCCCGCGTCCTGACCGGCACCGGCCAGGAGATCGCGCCCGCCGTCACCGCCGACGCCGGCTGGGCCGCCGCCCACCTGGGCGACGTGGCGAGCCTGCGCACCGCCCACGAGCCGGACCTCGCCTGGCACGAGCCGGACGCCGCCGACCCGGCCGTGCTGCTGCTCACCTCCGGCAGCACCGGCGTGCCCAAGGCCGTCAGCCTGACCCACCGCAACATCCTCACGCGCAGCGCGGCCACCTCCCGCGTGAACAAGCTCGACGCGGACACGCGCACCTTCAACTGGATGCCGCTGGACCACATCGGCGGGCTGATCATGTTCCACGCGCGCGACGTCTTCCTCGGCGCCGCCCAGGTCCACGCCAAGATCCAGTGGGTCCTGGAGGACCCGCTGCGCTGGCTCGACGCCGTCTCCACCCACCGGGCCGACACCACCTGGGCGCCCAACTTCGCCTTCGTGCTCGTCAACGACCAGGCCGACCGCTTCGAGGGCCGCGGCTGGGACCTGAGCCCGCTGCGCTACATCATGAACGGCGGCGAGGCCGTCCGCTCCGGCGTCGTCCGCCGCTTCCTGGACCTGCTGGCCCCTTACGGGCTGCCCGCCACCGCGATGTTCCCGGGCTGGGGCATGTCCGAGACCACCGCCGGCGTGGCCGACTGCCAGTTCACCGAGGCCGCCGCCGGCGACGACCGCTACGTGCCCGTCGGCCGCCCGCAGCCCGGTACCCGCATCCGGGTCGTCGACGAGCACGGCGCCCTCGTGCCGTGGGGCGTCACCGGCCGCCTCCAGGTCACCGGTTCGACCATCACCTCCGGGTACTACGACAACCCCGTGCAGAACCGGCAGTCCTTCACGGACGACGGCTGGTTCAAGACCGGCGACCTGGCGTACGTGGAGAACGGCATCCTCACCGTCACCGGCCGCACCGACGACGTCATCCAGCTCGGGGAGATCGCCTACCACGGTCACGAGATCGAGGCCGCCGTGGAGGAACTCGACTTCATCGAGCCCTCGTACACCGTCGCCTCGCTCGTCACCGCCGAGCCCGGCGGCGCCGAGGAGCTCGCGGTCTTCTTCAGCCCGCGCACCGGCACCCTCACCGGGGAGCAGGGCGAACGGATCCGCGAGCGGGTCCGCGAGCGGCTGGGCGTCGACGTACCGCACCTGCTGCCCGTCGACCGGTCCGAGATCCCCAAGACCGGCATCGGCAAGCTCCGCCGTGCCCAGCTCCGCAAGAGCTTCGAGGACGGCCTGGCCTCCGTTGCGGCCTCCGTCCCGGCCGGCAGCGCGGCCTGACCGTGCGGATGGTGCTGCCGGGGCGGGCAGCACCATCCGCACGTCTCCATCCCCTACGCACGAGGAGCGCCCATGGCGCAGCAGGAGCGAGCCGAGCGGACACGACGGGCTCTGATCGACGGCGCCGCCAAGGCCATTGACCTCTACGGCTACGAAGGGGCCTCGCTCGCGGTGATCTGCACCGCCGCGGGAGTGACCAAGGGCGCCTTGATGTACCACTTCCCCGCCAAGGACGACCTGGTCAGAGCGGTGCGCACCGAAGCCCGGCAAACGATCGTCGGCGCGCTGGGCGCCGTGCCGCACCGCGGGATGCGGCCCTTGCAGGCCGCCGTCGACATGACGCACGCCGTCGCCGGGCGGCTCGGGCACGACCCCGTCGTACGGGCGGGCGCGCGGCTGACCCGGGAGTTCGTGCACTACCCCGACGGCAGCGTTTCCTGGACCGATGCCGTCCGCGAGGAGCTGGCCGACGCCCTGACCGGCGCGGTCGACCCCTGGGGGACGGCCGCGCAACTCGTGCACTCCCTGATCGGGATGGACGTGTGCCTGCGCGTGGAGGAGCGCCGCCCGGGCTGTTCCTGCGGGCCCTTGCGCGGGTACCTGACCCGGCTGTGGCAGCTGATCCTGCCGGGGATCCTCGCGGCGCCGCAGGCCGTGGAGCTGTACCGGGCCGAGGGATCCTCGCCGTACTGCGCCTTCGCGGCCGCGCCCGAACCCGTGTACACCGGGGCGCGGGGATGAGCGGGGATCGTGGGGCCGCGATGGGGGCCTCGGTGGGAGGCTCGGCGGGTGCCTCGGCGGGTGCCTCGGCGGGAGGCTCGGCGGGTGCCTCGGTCGGGGTGGCGAGGGCCGGGGGCAGGGCCGGGGGTGCTGCCGGGGGTGGTGCCGGGGGTGGGATGGGGGCCGGGGTCGATCCGCGTCCGTTGACCGGGGAGCCGCTCAGTCTGGACATCCTCAACACCCACTGGCACGACCGGTACGGCCGCTACGACCTGCTGGACTCCACCTCCGGGCTCGCGTGCTGGCTGGCCGGGTCCCGGGTGGCCGCGGCGTACGCAGGCGGCGAGCTGCGTGCCGACCGGACCACCCTGACCGCCGCCCGGGCCGCCCGCTCCGCGCTGGCCGGTGTGGCCGGGCGCGCCGATGCGGGGCCGGGGGCGCTCGACGACTTCAACCGGCTGCTCGACGCGGGCCGGATCCGCCGGCTGCTCACGGCCGCCGGGCCCGTGGAGCGGCTGGAGGCGCCCGACTCGGGGCGTCTGCTCGGGTACCTCGTGGCGGCGGACTACCTCCGGTTGCTCAGCACCGCGGGGGACCGGATGCGGAGTTGTGCCAACCCGACGTGTGGGCTGCGGTTCCACGACGTCAGTCGGAACGGCACCCGGCGGTGGTGCACCAGCACGGGGTGCGGGAACCGGGCGAAGGCGGCTCGCCACTATGCGCGGCGGACGGCGTCGGCGTCCTGAGGGCGCGGCGGCGTTGCCGGGGACGCTGTCCCCGGGCCCCTGCGCCTCAAGCGCCGGCGGGGCTGGGGTTGGCCTGGGCGCGGGGTGGCTGCGGGTGGGGGGTCGGTGCCGGGGGGGGGGTGGGGTGTTGGCCTGGACTGCATGATTTAGGCGCCCTGTGCCGTACTTCGACAGTAATCCCGAGTAGTGCGCCACAAATCACGCTTTACGTCCCGGCCAACACCCCACCCCGCCCCCGTCCCCGGCCCACCGCCTTTCCCGGCCCCGGCCGGGGGGTGGTCATTCAGCCCGTCCAGCGTTTGAGGACCGGGTCCGGGCAGCGCCCGGGGAACGGTTGCAGCAGGGACCTCGGCTTGTGTCGGGGTGGTGTCGTTGTGGCGCGGGATGGTGTCAGTGCTGTGAGCAGGTGTTTTGTGTGCTGTGGTGTCGGCGCGCGGGGGAGTGGTGCCAGATTGGCTCGACATGGCGCCATAGCTGTGCCATGCTGTGCGACATGGACCTCACGCCCTACGTCGCCACCCTCCGCCAAGAGCTCGCCGTGGCCGCCGAGGCCGGCGGCGACGAAGCCCGCAAGCTGGCCGAGCGGCTCACCGCTCCGCTGGAGTCCGCGACCCGGCTGACGCTGCTCAATGTGCTCTCCGCGGCGATGGACGAGATCACCCGTGAACTCGCCCCCGGCTCGGTCGACGTACGACTGCGTGGGCTCGACCCCGAGTTCGTGGTGACGGTGCCCGCCGGCGAGAGTCATGCTCCCGCGCAGCCCACCAGTGAACCGCTCGCGCCGCAGGCACCCGCCGACGGCGACGAGGGCGGCACCGCACGCGTCAACCTGCGCCTGCCGGCCCACCTCAAGGCCCGCGCCGAGGAGGCCGCGAGCCGCGAGGGGCTGTCGGTCAACGCCTGGCTGGTGCGCGCCGTATCGGCCGCGGTCGACGGTGGCGCAGGGCCCCGTACGGCCGAGAAGTCCCAGAGCGTGGGACAGAGCTTCACCGGCTGGGTCCGCTAGCCGCATCAGTTCGCCCACACCACGTCCCACCAGCGGGGACGCCCGGAAGACCCAAGAGGACGGGACAGCCATGCCTTCTTTCGACACCTCCGAAGCGATCTCGGTCACCGCACACGTGGAGGCCGGCTCCATTCAGTTCACCGCGGGCGACCGCCTCGACACCGTCGTCGCGGTGCGGCCCCGGGACCCGAAGCGCGACAAGGACGTACGGACCGCCGAGCAGACCGAGGTCACGTTCGCGGGCGGCGTGCTGACCGTCAGGACGCCCAAGTCCAACCCGTTCGGCAAGCCCGGCATCGTCGATGTGACGGTCGAACTGCCCACCGGTTCGCACATCGACACGACCGGCGCCTGGACCCAGGTGGTCGGCGAGGGCCGGCTCGGCGAGGTCCGGGTGAAGACCTCGTCCGGCGACGTGCGCCTCGACACGACCGGCCCGCTCAAGCTGACCGCGTCGCACGGATCGATCACCGTGGACCGGGCCGAGGGCGCGACCGAGATCACCACCAGCTCCGGCAGCCTGCGCCTCGGCTTCGTCGACGGCTCCGCCGTCCTGAAGAACTCGCACGGCACCACGACCGTCGGCGCCGCTACCGGCGAGCTGCGGGTGAGCGGTGCCAACGGCGACATCGAGATCCGGCGGGCCGAGGACTCGGTCACCGCCAAGACCGCCCACGGCACCCTGCGGGTGGGCGAAGTCGCCCGCGGCACGGTGGAGCTGGAGACCTCCTACGGGGCCATCGAGGTCGGCGTCCGCGAGGGTACGGCCGCCTGGCTCGACGTCAGCTCCGGTTCCGGGCAGGTCCGCAACACGCTCACCGCGTCCGGGAGCCCGGAGGGGAGCACGGACACCGTCAAGGTCCGCGCCCGGACGAAGTACGGCAACATCGACATTCGTCGCGCGATCGCCGGCTGACCCCTTCCGTATTCGCGCGCGCGCTCTCTCTCCCCCCCCCCGCCACTTCAGCCTTCGAATGGAGGGCTCCATGCCTTCTTCTGTCATGTCCGCGTCAGGTGGAGCGGCCCCGGCCGCCGTCTCCACGGTCGGTCTGCGCAAGTCCTACGGAGACAAGACCGTCCTCGACGGCATCGATCTGAGCATCCCGGCCGGTTCCGTGTTCGCACTGCTCGGGCCCAACGGCGCGGGCAAGACCACCGTCGTGAACATCCTGTCCACGCTCATCGCCGCCGACGGCGGACAGGCCCAGGTCGCGGGCCACGACATCGCGGCCTCCCCGGGCGGGGTGCGCGCCGCGATCGGTGTCACGGGGCAGTTCTCCGCGGTCGACGGGCTGATCACGGGTGAGGAGAACATGCTGCTCATGGCGGATCTGCATCATCTGTCGAGGGGGGAGGGGCGGCGGGTCACCGCCGAACTCCTCGAGCGGTTCGATCTGGTGGAGGCGGCGAAGAAGCCGGCTTCGACCTACTCGGGTGGGATGAAGCGTCGGCTCGACATCGCGATGACGTTGGTGGGTGATCCGCGGATCATCTTCCTCGACGAGCCGACCACCGGGCTGGATCCCCGTTCCCGGCACAACATGTGGCAGATCATCCGCGAGCTGGTCTCTGGTGGGGTGACCGTCTTCCTCACGACGCAGTACCTGGAGGAGGCGGATCAGCTGGCGGATCGGATCGCGGTGTTGAACGGCGGCAGGATCGCCGCCGAGGGCACGGCGGAAGAGTTGAAGCGGCTGGTCCCCGGAGGCCACGTACGGCTGAGGTTTTCCGACCCGCACGTCTACCGGAACGCCGCCGCGGTACTCGGCGAGGTCACCCGGGACGACGAGGCGCTGGCGCTGCAGATCCCCAGCGACGGCAGTCAGCGCGCGCTGCGCTCGATCCTCGGCCGGCTGGACTCGGCCGGTGTCGAGGCGGACGAGCTGACCGTGCACACCCCTGACCTCGACGACGTGTTCTTCGCCCTGACCGCCTCCACCCACCAGACCAAGGAAGACGTCCGATGAGCTCTCTCTCCTTCGCCGTCCGCGACTCGGCCACCATGCTGCGCCGCAACCTCCTGCACGTGCGGCGCTACCCGTCCCTGACGCTGAACCTGCTGCTCACCCCGGTCATGCTGCTCCTGCTCTTCGTCTACATCTTCGGCGACGTGATGAGCGCCGGCCTCGAGGGCGGCGGCGGGGGCCGGAGCGCGTACCTCGCCTATCTCGTCCCCGGGATCCTGATGCTGACCATCGGCGGCACCACGATCGGCAGCGCGGTGTCCGTTGCCATGGACATGACCGAGGGCATCATCGCCCGCTTCCGTACGATGCCCATCCACCGCGGGTCGGTGCTCATCGGGCACGTCGTCGGCAGTGTGATCCAGTGCGTGATGAGCGTCGTCCTCGTCGGGGCCGTCGCGGTGGCCATCGGCTTCCGGTCCGTGGACGCCACCGCCGTGGAATGGCTGCTGGCGCTGGGCTTGCTCGCGCTCGTCTCCTTGGCGCTCACCTGGATCGCCGTGGGGATGGGGCTGACCAGTCCGAACGCCGAGGCGGCCAGCAACAACGCGATGCCGCTGATGATCCTGCCGCTGCTGTCGAGCGCGTTCGTGCCGGTTGACGCGATGCCGGGCTGGTTCCAGCCGGTCGCCGAGTACCAGCCGTTCACCCCGGCCATCGAGACCCTGCGCGGCCTGCTGCTCGGTACCGAGATCGGCAACAGCGGGTGGATCGCGGTCGCCTGGTGCCTGGGCCTGGCCGTGCTCGGCTACTTCTGGTCCAAGTCCCTGTTCCAGCGCGACCCGAAGTAGGGGTTGACCCTCCCAGTCACGGGCGGGGCACCGGCATCCTGCGCAGCGCCGGATGGCAGTCGTCGCCAAGATGGGGGTGTCCGCCCCCACCGAGGCGGGCGCCCGCCTCGGCGACGTCCGCTGCCCCGCGCTGATCGTCGAGGGCGACCTCGACACCCTGCGCGCCTACGGCCCGGAGGACGCCGCGGCCGTCCACGCGGCCCGCTGACCCCGTGGCCCGCGGCGACCATATGCGTCAGACGACGGCGAGCCGGTCCACCAGCAGCTCCACCCTCCGCTCGGCGTCTCCGGGGGGCAGCCGTCCCGCCCGGATCAGGGTGGCCAGCCCGTGCAGGGCCGCCCAGAACACCTCGGTGAACAGCCCCGGGTGGACGCCGTCCCCGGCGACCTCGCCGAGCGTCTCCAGCAGGGCGGCGAAAGCATCCTTCAGAGGCTCGGGGGTGTCCTCCTGGGCGTAGGCCAGGCCGCCGTCGAGCTGGAACAAGGCGTCGTAGACCGCCGGGTTGTGCTCGGCGAATGCGAGGTAGGTGCGGGCGAGGGCGGCGACCCTGGTGCGGGGGTCGTCCGCGGCGGAGGCCGCGGCCCGCAGCGCCGCGGCCATCTCCGTGGCACCCTCGAGGGCGACAGCGCCGATGATCTCGCGCTTGCCGCGGAAATGGCTGTAGAGGACGGGCTGGCTGTATTCGATGCGCTCGGCGAGCCGGCGGGTGGTGACCGCGTCCCAGCCTTGCTGCTCGGCGAGTTCGCGGGCCGTCGCCACGATGAGGCGCTCGCGGACCGCCCGTTCGCGCAGCTTGCGTTCGTGTACTGACATGATTCGATCCTAGCACTGCTAGACAAAAGAGCGGCAGCAGAGTTAGCGTTGCCCCATCACCTAGCAATGCTAGATATCGGAGGAGTCGTCATGCTCAACGCACTCGAGGTGTTCACCACCGTGATCGTCGGCGTGATGGTGGGGGTGGAGTTCTCCGTCGCCTTCGTCATGAGCCGGATCCTCAACGCACTCCCCGACGACAGCCGCCAACTCGGCCATGCCCACGGCGGCCGGATGCTCGGCGCCGTGATGCCGGTCTGGTACATAGGCTCGCTCGTCCTCGTGGCGGTCTGGGCCATCGCCGGATGGGACCACCACGGCACCGGCCTCGTCGTCACCGCCGGCGCGCTGCTGATGCTCAGCGTGGTCATGTCGATCCTGCTGCTCGTCCCGATCAACAACCTGAACAAGACGTGGACCCCCGAGAACCGGCCCGCCGACTGGAAGCAGCAGCTGCACCGCTGGGAACGCTTCCACTACGCCCGCGTCGCCGTCATCATCGCCGCCTTCGCCCTGCTGGTCTCCGCCCTTGCCTGAGCTCGTTGCGGGGACTGCACGAAGCTCGCGAGCCGCCCCTCCATCAGCAGGTCGCGCCCCTCGCGTCCCCTGGTCGGCGCGGCCGCGCCCGTCCCGGGGATCCGGGGTGGCCCGGCGGGGGCCGGCCGTGGCCCGTCGGCCTGCTCACGTCCGGCTAAAGCCCGGGCAGAGGAGGGCTCAAGGCCCTTCGACGTCGGCCCGCGGGGCGGAGCGACTGAGGAACAGCGACTGAGGGCTGGCTCAGTCGCTGCGATGCGATGAGTAAAACCCCTGTTCAGAGGGGGTGCTTGAGCCAGACAGCGACTGAAGCGACTCAAGGTCCGGGTATATGGGCTGCAACGCATGTGCGCGTGTGCGTGTGTGTGGGCGTCATATATACGGGTCTTGAGTCGCTTCAGTCGCTGTTTTGGCTTGTGCACCTCTGTGACCTGGTGTTTTGTGAGCGTCTCAACGAGCTACCGAAGAAAATTCGGTAGCTGCGTCTTCAGTCGCCGGGTAGCTGGAGCACTCCGCGGAGGCACGCGCTTGCGCAGGCTCAGTTGTCTCTTGCCTCCCGGTGGTTTCGCTAGCCTGATTCCAGGCGTTGAGTCGCTTCAGTCGCTGATGGGGGAAGTGGATGGCAGGTGAGCTGCGAGTTTCGCGTAGTTACCCAAGGCAGTCGGGGAGAGCTGCTTGGGGGGAACAGCAGCCTCTGACGACTGCCCTGTGGTGCGCGCGGCGCGGTTGGCCCGTTCACCCGCTGGCTCCGGGCCGCAAGACGCCCGTGGGCAACTGTGAGACCTGCCGTTCGGCGGGCCACCACCGTGGTGCCTGCGACTGCCTCCGGGCGGGCCGTTGGTGCCACGGCTTCCACGCGGCCACCCTCGACCCCGCCAGGATCGAGCAGTGCTGGGGTTCCCGCCCGGACCTGGGCATCGGTGTCGCGTGCGGTCCCGCGGACCTCGTGGTCGTCGACATCGACGCGCACGCCCGCGAACTCCCCGACCGGGACCGGCTGCTGCCCGGCGTCGCCATCTCTCCGGACGTGGACCTGACCGGACTGGCCAACGGCTTTCACACCCTGGGCCTGCTGGCCGCCCTGCGCGGCGCCGTCAGCCCTGCCGACGACGCCTCGACCCTGCGCGTGCGTACTCCTTCCGGGGGACTGCACGTCTGGTACCGGGACCACGGAGGCCACCGCTGGCAGTGCTCCACCGGATCGGGTAACGGCCGCGCCCTCGCCTGGCAGGTCGACCTGCGGGCACACGGCGGCTACATCGTCGCCCCCGGCACCGTGACCCGCGCGGGCGTCTACGAGCCCGTGGGCCCCGCGCGGGAGCCCGCGCCGCTCCCGGCCTGGCTCGCCCGGGAACTGGAGCGCACCGGACACCTGTCACCGGCGCACGTGGCCGCGCCCCGCTCCGTACCGCCCCGGGCCCGCCAGGCCGTCATCGCGGCGGGCGGCGGTCGAGGCGCCCCGGGCAGGCTCCTGACCGGAGTCCTCGCCGAGGTCGTCGCCTGCGCCGCCGTACCCGAAGGGGCCGCGTTCTCCGAGAAACTGAACCGCGCCGCCTACACCGCCGGCGGACTGGTCGCCGCCGGGCACCTGACGGAGACCGACGCCGCCGGTCTGCTGCGTGAAGCGGCCGAGCGGGCCCGGCCGGGGCAGGAGCGCCGCAGCGGCGCCGTCATCCGCAGCGGGCTCAGAGCGGGCGCGATGCGCCCGCTCTCGCTCGGAGGCAGAAGGTGAGCCTGGAGAACGGCGGCCGTCTCTGCGAGTTCGACGTCCAGGCCGCCGCCGCGCAGATCCTCGCGCAGCCCGTCGCGGCGGAGCACGAGGACCGGGACGCGGACATGACCGGCGTGCCCGTCATCCCGGTCACCAGCCCCGTCGCGGTGGCCCCCAAGGTCCCCGCCCAGGAGGCGCGTGCCCCGCACGCGGACGGCGAGGCGACGGCGGCCGGGCTGCTGCCGGACACGCTCACCGACCGGGGCAACGCCAAACTGTTCGTCAAGCTCTATGCCGACGACTACCGGCATGTTCCCGGCATGGGCTGGTTCCGCTGGGACGAGACCCGCTGGCAGATCGACGAGGACGACACCGTGCTCTGGGCCGCCGGCGACCTCGCGGAGAGCATCGCCACCACCGACCCCCGGGGCGTCTACACCCCGGTCGCGCTGCAGCAGCACCGTCGCCGCGCGCTCAGCACCAGCGGCATGAACGCGATGCTCACCCAGGCGAAGTCCGCCCCGGGCATGGTGCTCAACGCGGCGCTGCTGGACGCGGATCCGTACGCCCTGTGCACCCCCGCGGGCGTCGTCGACCTGCGTACCGGGCACATCCGCGCGGCGCAGCCGACGAAGGACTTCCATTCGCGCTGCACGTCGGCCGCGCCGGAGCCGATGGCCACCCCGCGCTGGAACCGCTTTCTGACCGACACCTTCGGCGGAGGCCCCGAAGGCGCGCAGATGATCAGCTTTCTGCAGCTGCTGCTCGGCTACTCCGTCACCGGGGACGTCGGCGCCCAGGTCATGCCGTTCCTGTTCGGCTCCGGCAAGAACGGCAAGTCGGTCCTGCTGGACGTCCTGATGAAGCTCCTCGGGGACTACGCGGACGCCGCGCCGCCCGGGTTCCTGATGGCGCGTCCGTACGAGGGCCACCCGACCGACCTCGCCGAACTGCACGGTCGGCGGGTCATCGTGTGCAGCGAGGTCAAGCCGGGCGACCGCTTCGACGAGGCCCGCGTCAAACTGCTCACCGGCGGCGACCGCATCAAGGCGCGCCGGATGCGGCAGGACTTCTTCAGCTTCGAGCCCACGCACAAGCTGTGGCTGCTGGGCAACCACCGGCCCGAAGTGGGCACCGGTGGCTTCGCGTTCTGGCGGCGCATGCGGCTCATCCCGTTCGAGCGCGTGGTCTCCGACGACCGCAAGATCGACAACCTGGCGGACGTCCTGGTCACCCGGGAGGGCCCGGGCATCCTCAACTGGCTCATCGAGGGCGCCCGCCGCTATCTGGGCGGCGACAAGGACCTCTCGGGGCCGGAGCGGGTCCGCATCGCCACCTCGGCGTACGCCGAGACCGAGGACCACACCGGGCGGTTCATCGGTGAGACCTGCCGGTTCGAGCCCGGTCTGCGGGCGGAACAGGCGCTTCTGTATGCCGCGTACCGGAGCTGGTGCCGCAGCGAAGGGGCTCCGGCGATCTCTTCCCGGGCGTTCGCGGCACGCGTCCGCGAGGCGGTGGGTCTGGTGTCGCCGAAGGCGATGATCCTTTCGAACCAGCGCAAGTACTACCCGGGCATCGGCCTGCTCGCGCACGAGGAGAGAGTATGAGCGCCCTCATCGCAGAGGACGAGATCCTGCACGAGGCGGACCTCGTCTGGCTCGAGGACATCAGCCGGCTCGATTACGTCCGCCAGAGCCTGGACCGGCTCCCGACCCGCCGCGGCAGGCCCGCCTACCACCGCGACGGCCGCATCGTCGGGTACGCGGTGCTGGGGCCGGGGGCGAAGCCCTCCCGCAACTCCGGTACCTTCCGGCGCCGGGTCTTCTGGCTGCTCCCCCACGACCGGGACACCGCCCCGGAGGGGCTGTACGCCACCGGGGCACCCGCGGAGGCCGTGGACGCGCGTACCCTGGCGCCGGGCGTCAAGGGATGCAAGACCGAGCGCTCTGAGGGCGGCCCGATGTCTTCGGCCCGCCTGGGGACCGCGGGCTGAGTCCGGGGCGGCCCTTCCCCTGTGCCGACCCTGACGCCCTGTTCCTCCCTGTAAGGCCTGATTCCTCCGCACTCGAAAAAAGAACAGGCCACCCGGTATATTTCTGTCGTCGTTGAGAGGCATTAGCTCGGGGGGGAAAGCCATCGACGTGCACAGTGCTGTCGTGTCGCGGAAAGGCGAGATTCGGGCGCAAGTGGCCGTCGTCGGGGGCGGGCCGGTCGGTTTGCTCGTCGCGGCCGACCTCGGCGCCCGGGCCGTCGACACCGTAGTCATCGAACGGGCGGCCGCAGTCAGCGAGCAGCCCAAGGCGAACACATTGCACGCCCGGGCCGTGCAGTGCCTGGCGCGGCGCGGACACCTGCCGGCCGGTTCGGCTCCGTACGTCGGAGGGGCGAGTCCCTTCCACTTCGGTGGTCTGCCCGGACTGGTCATCACGGCGCCCGAGGGCGAGCCGGAGCCGATCCTCAAGTGCTCCCAGGCCGATCTGGAGCGTCTGTTCGAGGAAAGGGCCCGCCGGGCCGGCGTCCGGATCCTGCGCGAGCACCAAGTGACGGGCATCGTCCAGGAGCCGGACGGGGTGCGGATCACGGCTGAGGGGCCGGGGGGAACGGTCACCTGTGTCACCGGATACGCGGTGGGAGCGGACGGTGCGCGCAGCACGGTGCGCGAACAATCGGGCATCGAGTCCGAGACTTACCCGGCAACGGTCGCGGCCATGGCCGCGACCGTCACGCTCCCGGACCCGGCCGCCCTGGCCCCGGGGTGGCACCGTACCCCTCGGGGATGGATCGTCGCGAAGCCCGATACAGGGGGCCGTACGCACGTCCGGACAGCCAACTTCCTGCGTGTGCATGCCGACCGGCACAGCCCGCTCGGCCTGGAGGAACTGCGTCGGGAGGCGTCATGGATAGCCGGACGCGAGATCGCGATGGATGCTCCGCGCTGGCTCAGCCGGTTCAGCGACTTCACGAGGCTTGCACGGAATTTCCGCGCGGGGCGTGTCTTCCTCGCCGGGGACGCGGCGCACATGCACTTCCCGATCGGCGGGCAGGGGCTGAGTGCCGGGGTGCTGGACGCCCTGGATCTGAGCTGGAAGCTAGCCCTCGCGGTGCACGGTACGGCGAGCGCGGGGCTGCTCGACACCTACGATCTGGAGCGGCGGCCGGCCGCCCGGCGCATCGTCGAGAACACCCGGGCCCAGCTCGCCCTGATGCGGGAGGGGACCGAAGCCGACGCGCTGCGCGCCGTGTTCGCGGAGATTCTGGCGGCGGACCCGACCGGGGGCTGCCTCGGCGGCATGATCAGCGCTCAGGACACGGTGCTCCCGGAGCCCACGGGGTGGTCCGCCCCCGATGCAGGAAGGTTCCTGCACAACGTCGCGCTCACGACCGCGACAGTCAAGACCGATGTGATCGGGCTTCTGGCGGAGGGCAAGCCGCTGTTGCTGCTCTTCGGCGAGAAGGGCAGCCGCTACCGCGACGCGGCGCGGGAATGGGAGGGGACCCTGCGAGTGGTGCACGCGATGCCCACTCCCGACGTGCCGCACGAGGCGCTGCTGGTGCGGCCCGACGGCTATATCGCATGGGCCCCCGGACGTGACGGCCTGGCCGTCGCGCTGTCGGCGTACCTGGCCCGAGGTGTTCGCGTCCGTCACCCGCGACGGAGCGGGGTGTGACTGCGAGATCAGGCGGTGCCGCCTGCCCCCACCAGCTCGTCCACGGGCCTGAACGCCTCGGCGTAGACCGTGGCGCCACGGGTCTCGGAGAGGTCGAGCGAGGCGAGGACGGACGGAACCACGACGCTGGGCAGCAGGTGGCGCATCAGTGCGGACACCCTTGTCGCGAGGTCCGCGTAGTCACAGATGGCCTGGGACATGGACTGGGTTCCGGCGAACGCGCCCACGAGGACGCCCGCCGTCTCGGTGGGCACGACATGGGGCAGCAGCTCACCCTGGCCCTGGGCCTCTTGGAACAGTGCGAGGCCGACTTCGCTCCAGCGCAGGAACGGGCCGCTGCGGTCCAGGCCTTGTGTCAGCTGGTCCATCGACAGCCGTACGCCGGCGCGCACCATGGGGTCGGTCTGCAGCCGGTGCGCGTGCAGCATCACCGCGTCCACGATCTCCTGCACCTTGCAGGCGCTGCTGCGGATGACGAACTGCTGGTCCTGCTCCGCAAGGACGCCTTGGGCCAGTTCTTCCTTCGACTGGAAGTGGAAGTACAGGGCTCCCTTGGTCACCCCCGCCTCCCGGAGGATCTGGGAGATCGTGGCCGCTTGGTATCCGTGTTCCTCGAAGATCTTGGCCGCCGCGGAAAGGATCGTCTGCCGCGTGCGGATGGCTCGTACTTGCTCAGCCACTCTGCCTCCTCCCCCCTTCGGGGATGGTGTCGGGTGCTCCGGCGACCAGTAAAAAACCGCCCAGTTTGTATCTTACAACGGTCAACCTTCTCTTCGGTCGATGGGCCGAGGAGTGACGGGTCAGGAAAGGAAAGTCATGATTCTCCTCACCGGTGCAACAGGAAGGATCGGGCGAGAGGTGGTCCGCCGATTCCCCTCTGACCTGGCAGTTCGCATTCTGGCGCGGGATCCGGGGCGCGTGACCGGCGCGTCCGGGAGGGCAGAGATAGTCCAGGGCGATTACAGCGATCCGCAGTCGCTCACCCGGGCACTGGATGGCGTGCGCGCCACCTTCCTCGTGACCAGCCGCATCGGCGACGACGACGCGCGCTTCGTCCGGGCCGCGGTGGCGGTCGGCGTACGGCACGTGGTGAAGCTGTCCGCGGCCGCGGTCGTGGATCCCGGGGCGAACGATCTGATCACCCGGTGGCAGCGGGCGAACGAGGACCTCCTGCGCGCGTCCGGGATGGAGTGGACCCTGCTGCGCCCTCGATCGTTCATGTCAAATGCTCTGGCCTGGGCGGATTCCGTCCGCGCACAGCACGTGGTGCGCGCCCAGTACGGGTCTTCGCCCAACGCGTGCGTCGATCCGCGCGATGTCGCGGACGTCGCGGTGCGCGCCCTCACCGAGGAGGGCCACGCGGGCCGGGCCTACACCCTGACGGGGCCGGAGCCGATCACGGCGGCCCAGCAGACGGCGCAGCTCGCCGAACTGCTGGGCCGTCCGCTCAGGTTCGAGGAACTGGGCGCGGACCAGGCGCGAGCCGCGCTGGGCAAGCGGTACCCCCACGACCTCGTCGAAGCGCTCCTGGCGGGCGCGGAGCGCCAGCGCGCGGGGGCGAAGGCCCGGATGGACGCAACCGTCCCTGCGCTGCTCGGCCGGCCGGCCGGCTGCTTTCGCGTGTGGGCCAGAGATCACCTGGGTTCCTTCTCGGCCCGGTGACGGCGTGCTGTCTTGCACCGCCGCTTGCTCCCTCAAACGCCGTGCGACCCGGCGACCACCGTGGCGTCGAAGACGAGCTCGCCGTCCTGATGGCCGGTCACCAGGACCGTTTCCTCGTCGTCGGGGCCCCTCCCGGGAAGGCGCTCGGCCTCGATCATGCAGGGTGAGTCCAGTTCGGTGTACCGCTTGAAGTTTGCGGCGACGTCGAGCGGGAGGTAGGAGGACCGCTCCAGCACCGACGCCGTGGCCTGCCGGGCCGCCTCGAGCAGCACCATGCCCGGTACGTGGTCCACCGCGTGCTCGAACAGTACGGGGTGGCGCGTGTCCGCTCTCAGCTGCCAGCGAGTGGGCTCGTCCGTGGGCGACAGGACCACGTCCATGGGCGACATGCGCCCGACGCTCTGCGGCGCCGCAGGACTGACGAGCGGCAGCTGGTGCCAGGGCCCGTAGAGGGTGTGGTTGCCGCGGATGCGCTGGTACACCCCCGGGGTCATGCAGGAGAACGAGCCGCCCCCGGTCGCAACGATGTGCCCCTCGCGCCGGAAAACCGTCTCGAGGCGCAGACCCGACAGATTCCTGCCGCGGCTCTTCATCTCCGTGCAGGTGACCTCGATGTCGAGGGCGGCCGGGGCCCAGCCAACCCGCAGATGCTGCGGGCGCACGGCTATGTTGATGTCACATACACTGAATTGATGTCCGAGCGGCACGCCGAACTCGGCGTGCCCCAGGAGCAGGCCGATCTGACGAATCGTCTCGCAGCCGATGAGAGGGTCGTGGTAGCCGTTCGCGACGGGAGTGAAGAAGCTGTGGCCGCGAGGCCACTGGGCGGCCACCCGGAAGCGGGTGTCGTCTTCGCGTTCCCAGTCGGTGAGCATGACTTCCGCGACAGCGGACCGATGCACTAATTCCTTGGGAACAGTGCTGGTCAGAGTTGGCCAGGACAGGCCGGCGGGACTGGTGTGAGGCCATGTCCGTCCCCGCGAAGAGGGTATCGACGGACGCTCAACTCGGAATGTAGTCGCAGTCATTGTTCCCCCTGAACAAACGGCGCTGGCGAGTTGTTGCAGTGCTTTGAAGCCTCGAAAAAGATACATACCAACCGGTTTAGTTTCCAGGGGAATGCGAGCCTCCAGGGCGAGGATTTGCGGAGCGTTCAACTCCGGCCATCCCCGCCCGGCCATTCCCCCTGCTCGGCGTCGCTCGGTTGCCCCTGGGGTCCTCCGCTCGGTCCCTGGCGGGTCTCGAGTGTGCCTTGAGGTGCGTCGCGGACCGTGGCCGAAGGTCTGAGGAGGAGTCATGGGCGTTCCCGGCGGCGAGAAGTTCGCTCTCCGTATCGAGCGAGGGAGGGCGAGTGACGAAGAGCTGGCGGCGGTGACCGTGGTGCTCTGTTCGGTGCTCACCGGGCACGGAGAGAGCCGGGGCGAGCAGGAACCGTCGGACGTTCCGTCGTGGCGGCCCGAAAGGGCCGTGGCGGACTACCGCTCTCCGTATAGCTGGCGGTAGAGCCCGAGGTTGTTGATCAAGGCTGATTTGTGTGCGTGCCACGCATCACCCTTACAAACCGCATGAGCGGTTTGTTATGGTGGGCATCGATCGGGCCGCACCTTGAGGGAGGGACGTGTCGTGACTGTTCTGGAAGACATTTCTCGGGCCTCTGTGGGGGCGGCGGATGCTCACGGGCGTGTGGCCGAACTGCAGTCGATCCGGGAGCAGGCCCGGCGTGGGCCGAGTGAGCGTGCGACCGAAGCGCAGCACGCCAAGGGCAAGCTGACCGCCCGTGAGCGGATCGCGTTGCTGCTCGACGAGGGTTCCTTCAAGGAGGTCGAGCAGCTGCGTCGCCACCGTGCGACCGGGTTCGGCCTCGAGGCCAAGAAGCCCTACACGGACGGTGTCATCACCGGGTGGGGCACGGTCGAGGGCCGTACGGTCTTCGTCTACGCGCACGACTTCCGGATCTTCGGTGGCGCTCTGGGTGAGGCCCATGCCACGAAGATCCACAAGATCATGGACATGGCCATCGCGGCCGGTGCCCCGCTGGTCTCCCTCAACGACGGTGCCGGTGCCCGCATTCAGGAGGGCGTCTCGGCGCTCGCCGGGTACGGCGGCATCTTCCAGCGCAACACCAAGGCCTCGGGTGTCATCCCGCAGATCTCGGTGATGCTGGGCCCCTGCGCCGGCGGCGCGGCCTACTCCCCGGCGCTGACGGACTTCGTGTTCATGGTCCGGGAGACCTCGCAGATGTTCATCACCGGTCCGGACGTGGTCCGCGCGGTGACCGGCGAGGAGATCACCCAGAACGGCCTCGGCGGCGCGGACGTGCACGCCGAGACCTCGGGGGTGGCGCACTTCGCGTACGACGACGAGGAGACCTGCATCTCCGAGGTCCGGTTCCTGCTGTCGATGCTGCCGCAGAACAACCGTCAGCACCCGCCGAGCGTCCCCTGCGCCGACCCCGTCGACATGCGCTCGGACGCGCTGCTGGACCTGGTGCCCGTCGACGGCAACCGCCCGTACGACATGCTCAAGGTCATCGAAGAGCTCGTCGACGACGGCGAGTACATGGAGGTCCACGGGCGCTGGGCCCGCAACATCATCTGCGCCCTGGGCCGGTTGAACGGCCAGGTCGTGGGCATCGTGGCCAACCAGCCCGGCCACCTCGCCGGCGTCCTGGACATCCACGCCTCCGAGAAGGCGGCGCGCTTCGTCCAGCTCTGCGACGCCTTCAACATCCCGATCATCACCCTCCTGGACGTCCCCGGCTTCCTGCCGGGCGTCGACCAGGAGCACGGCGGCATCATCCGCCACGGCGCGAAGCTGCTGTACGCGTACTGCAACGCGACCGTGCCGCGGATCTCCCTGGTCCTGCGCAAGGCCTACGGCGGCGCGTACATCGTCATGGACTCCCAGTCCATCGGCGCCGACCTCACCTACGCCTGGCCGACCAACGAGATTGCCGTGATGGGCGCCGAGGGCGCCGCCAACGTCATCTTCCGCAAGCAGATCGCGGAATCCGAAGACCCCGAGACCACGCGTGCGCGCATGGTCAAGGAGTACAAGGCCGAGCTGATGCACCCGTACTACGCGGCCGAGCGAGGCCTCGTCGACGACGTCATCGACCCCGCCGAGACCCGCGAGGTGCTGGTCAGCGCCCTCGCGATGCTCCGCAACAAGCACGCTGACGTGCCATCTCGCAAGCACGGAAATCCCCCGCAGTAACGGAGCACACTTGATGGGCATGCAGGAACGCGCAGTGCGGACTCGGGAGAACCTGATCCAACGCGCGGCCGAGATATTCGACCGTAAGGGTTTCACGGTCGCGTCGCTCTCCACGATCAGCACTCAGGCCGGGGTGAGCAACGGCGCACTGCATTTCCATTTCGTGTCCAAGGCGGCCCTGGCGGAGGCGGTCGAGGACGCTGCCCTGCTGAGGCTGCGTGCCGTCACCGACCGGGTGTCACCGACTGGTTCGAGCTACTTGCAGCGCCTTGTCAGCGTGACCCACGGTCTCGCCCGGGCGCTGCGCACGGACAAGGTTCTGCGTGCCGGGTTCAAACTCAGCGGCGACGTGGCCCGGCCGCGCCGCACCGACTTGCGCGAGCACTGGCAGCGCTGGGTCGAGGCGGAGATGGCGCAAGCCCGAGCGGCGGGGGAACTGCGTCCGGGGGTGGCGCTGGAGAGTGCCGTGGCCGCCGTGGTCGGCGCGACCGTGGGCTTCGAGGTCCTGTGCGCCCGGGACGCTGCCTGGATCTCACACCGCACGGTCACACAGTTCTGGGAACTGCTGCTGCCTTCACTGGCGTCGCGGGACGTCCTCGGCACGGTCGCGGCCGAAGGCCTCGAGCATCAAGACGAGCGTTGAACGGACCGTCTGGTCCCTTGAGAGTCCCGGACGATGCCCCGGGCGTCAGCTCGGGACGAGATCCAGCCGGGGGCCCCTCCGTCGCCTCGGGTCGCGCGCACGCGTGCGCCCCGGGGCTTTCGCATATGGGTCGGGGTGTGGATCCGGCCATCTCATGATGCGTCCTTCCTGATCAGCTGCGGCTGATACTGCAAGAACAGGCTCGGGCCAGCACAAACGTGCACGTCGGCAGTCTGGTGGGCAGGTTGTGCGGTAGGAGGCGTGGCTGAAAAGAGCCCATCCATATTGACAAACCGACTGTGCTGTTTTTTTATCAAGGGGTCTGGTGTGACAGTGCACCAGCACTGCAGTCGCAAGCACGCAGGCTGAAAACAGCCTTCGGGTGACCTTTTGGGGGAGAAGTGGACATCGAAGTGCTGGGTGCGCTATCGGTACGCGAGAACGGGGTGTCGATCACCCCGACCGCGCCGAAGACGAGACACGTACTCGCTCTGCTCGCGCTCCACGCCGACCAAGTGGTCCCCGTGAGCGTGCTGATCGAGGAGTTGTGGGGGGTGACCCCACCGCGCAGTGCCCGCACCACGCTGCAGACCTATGTCCTGCAGCTGCGATTGCTGATCTCGAAGGCGCTCGCGCGCAACGAGGACGAGCGCTGCACGTCGAAGGACATCCTGGCTACCCTCCCCGGCGGCTACCGCCTTGACACGCGGGGCGGCACCGTCGACTACCGGGAGTTCGCGCGCCGGGCCGGCACCGGCTTCCGGGCGATGGACGCCGAGGACTACGCGGGTGCGTCGCGCCGCCTTGGCGACGCGCTCTCCTTGTGGACAGGTCCTGCTCTGACCGACGTACAGGGCGGCAGCTGCATCGATACGGAGGTCAGGCGGCTGGACGAGGCCCGGCTGTGCGCGCTCGATCAGCGCATCGAGGCAGACCTGCGCCTGGGGCGTCACCGCGAGCTCCTGTCCGAGTTGACGGTGCTGGTCAACCAGTACCGGATGCACGAGAGCCTGCACGGCCAGTTCATGCTGGCGCTGCACCGCTCGGGACGCCGCGGCGAAGCCCTCAAGGTCTACCAGCGGCTGCGCGCCACGCTCGTCTCCGAGCTGGGGCTCGAACCCTCGGCGGCCCTCAGCCGACTCCAGCGCTCGATCCTCATGCTGCACCCCGAGACGGCGGTGCCGGCCACGGCCTCTGCCGGGGCGGACACGGCGGCCCGCACGGCTTCCGCCGGCGGAGTACGGATCGTGGCCCGCGCGAGCTGAACCGCGGGCTCCTCGCCCCACACCGCAGTGCGCCCTCCCCTCCGGCCGACCGGAGGGGAGGGCGCACTGCGGTGTGGGGCGCTCGTCATTCATGCCGGGTGAACTTCCCCGGAGGGCGGGTGGGCAGGATGGCGTGGTCAGACGGCCGGGCCGCGTCCCGTGGTCAGCCGGTCGAGGCGCGTGGCCAGCTCCTCCTGTTCCTGCGAGAGCCGGTCCACGTGGAGGCG
Source organism: Streptomyces sp. NBC_01298 (assembly GCF_035978755.1). Lineage (NCBI taxonomy): Bacteria > Bacillati > Actinomycetota > Actinomycetes > Kitasatosporales > Streptomycetaceae > Streptomyces > Streptomyces sp. NBC_01298. The sequence continues at coordinate 73,799 of NZ_CP108416.1, read as the reverse complement.
CAGCCAGGCGATCTCCTCGCGCAGCAGGTGCGCTCCGGCATCGGAACAGCAGGGGGCCGCGGGGCCGACGGGGGCGTCGGACGGGAGGCCGCCGGTATGGCCGGTGGGCTGGGCCGGCACCCGCACGGGGCGAGCGGCAACGGGGGCCGGTCCGGGCGGCGGGTGCACCTCGGGGGCGGTGTCCGCCGAGGGATCGGGGTCGATGTGGCGCAAGACGGCTTCCATGTGGCCGCGCAGCACGGGGCCCGGCTCCAGGCCGAGGTCGTGCGCGAACCTGCGGCGCGCCCGGTCGTACACGCCGAGTGCCTCCGCCCGGCGGCCGGACCGGTACAGCACGGTCATCAGTAAGGAGTAGAACCGCTCCCGCAGCGGGTGGTGGATGGTCAGTTCGTTCAGTTCTCCCGCGATCTCGCCGAACCGGCCCGCGCGCAGACAGGCGTCATACAGCGTCTCCAGGGCGACGAGCCTGGCTTCCTCCAGAAGCGAGGCCTCGACCGAGCAGATGCCCCCGCGTCCGCTGCCCTCCAGGGCGGGCCCGCGCCACAGTGCCAGTGCCTCGCGCAGGACATCGGCCGAGCGTCCCGGGTCGGCGGCCGCCAGTGCCTTGCCCTTGGTGGCCAGCGCGTGGAAGCGCTGGGCGTCGGTGTCCGAGCGGCCCAGGCGCACTACGTAGCCCAGTGGGCCGGTCACCAGCCACTCGTGGCCTGCTTCGCGCGAGTTGGGCGCGGGGATCGGGAACAGCCTGCGCAGCCTCGTCACATGGGCCTGGAGGGCGTTGGCGGCATTGGCGGGCGGGCGCTCGCCCCACAGCTCGGCGACGAGTCGGTCCGCCGAGACCACCTGTCCGGCCTTCGCGACCAGTGCACCGAGCAGCGCGCGCTGCTTGGGACCCGTCGGCACGATGTGCACACCGGTGCGCGGATCGTGGATCTGGACGGGGCCCAGAATGCGAAACTCCATCTCACCCTCGGCCGGAACATTCGACGAGTCTGCTGCCGGAGATACGTTCTTGTGATTCTCCCCGAAGAGACGTGGGCTCCTCCCTTATCGGACAGTAGCCGCAGGCGCGTGCGCGGCGGGAGATTCGCGAGCGGACCACAGGACGTTGTCGATGATTCCTCGAGTCAGGGCTCGGGCGCGGTGGAGGCCGGCTCAGGGAAGTCCGGCCCGTGAGCAGCGGTTCATGGCTCGCCCCGTCGCACGGGATGGTGGCTGATGCGCCACGTCTCGAAGTCCTTGGGCCGTAACGAAGCGGCGAGGTTAGCAGTGCTGGTGCACGACAGAAAAGTTTTGCGGGTCTGTTTTTCAGTCCGAATTCTCGGTGTCAGTGATTTGTCAGTGATTTGTCAGTGGCTCGTCGGCAATCCGTGAGGCGGTTTTCGGGCACTTCTTGGAGGACCGCTCAAAGCGCACTCAAGTCCCGCAGGTGGGTGGATCGTCGGAAGATATGGTGCCCCTCGTCTGCGGTCCATCCGACGACAAAAAGAGGCCGAAAGGCGACGGTATCGAAAGACTCTGGTCCGGCTTGGAAACGACGGTGCCGGCAAGGCGCGGAGGGAATTATGAAAATAAGAGTCCTGGGTCCATTGAATGCCGAAGTCAATGGGGTGTCCATCGTCCCGACTGCCGGCAAGCCCCGCCAACTCCTGGCGCTGCTCGCTCTGTACCCCGGCCGGGTTGTCCCCGTGCCCACGCTCATGGAGGAGCTCTGGGGGACCGAACTGCCGCAAAGCGCGCTGACAACCCTTCAGACGTACATCCTTCAGCTGCGCCGCCGCCTGGGCACTGCCATGGGCCCGGACACCCAGGGCTCGGCCAAGGATGTACTCGTCACCCGGTACGGCGGCTACCTGCTCCAGGTGCCCAGCGAAGCGGTCGACGTCCACTCGTACGAAAGCCTCGCGGCCGAAGGCCAGCAGGCCTTCGAGGAGGGTGAGGACGCGCTTGCCTCCAAGTGCTTGCGGGAGGCGCTTGAACTGTGGGAGGGGCCCGCGCTCGTCGACGTACGGGTGGGCCCGATCCTCGACATCGAGGTGCTGCGACTGGAGGAGAGCCGCCTCGTCGCCCGCGAGCGGCGGATCGACGCGGACCTGCGCCTGGGCCGGCACGTCGAACTCCTTGCCGAACTCACCGACATCATCGCCCGCCACCCCCAGCACGAGGGGCTCCACTCCCAGGCGATGCTGGCGCTCTATCGCTCAGGACGGCAGGCCTCCGCGCTCGACGTCTACCGAAGGCTGCGGCAGCGGCTCATCGAGGAGCTCGGTGTGGAACCTTCTCCCCAGCTTCAGCGGCTGCATCAGGCGATGCTCGCGGTGGACCCGCGGCTGGATGTCGTCGCCGGACCGCGGCGCACCTCGACCTTCGATCTGTACGCGGCCTGACGCGCGGCCCGCCCTGAGCGGTGCTCGGGGCGGGCGGGGGCTCTGCCGGGACCGATCGGGCGGGCCTGTGGGGGCGCCAGGCCGCCCACAGATCCGGGGGTGACCGTGTGGGCGGCTTCAGGTGGGGCGCTTCCTCGGGCGTGCCGGCCAAGGATGCGCCGGCTGAACCCCCACGGGGGACACTATGACCGGTTGATCTTGAGTGTGGCTCGAACGGGCCTCCCTGAAGGCTGCTCGCAGCGATGTAGATCACCGGTTGCCTGCCTTCAACCCGCCTGTGATCTTCGGTAGTGTGTCGACCGAAGTTACCGCTTGGTAATTTAAAATGCCCCGCTCGCAGGTTCGAGGAGCCTCCATGCAGCTCGCGGCGATCGTTGTCTCGCTGGCACTCGAAATAGTCGGCTTCGCGCTGTTCTTCCGTGCTATCGCCCAGTTCGTCAAGTATTTCAAGCTCGGTCAGCCCCTACCTGCGGGCACCCGGACCAACAACCCTTACCAGCGCAGCGTGACGCTGGTGAAGGAGTTCCTCGGTCACACCCGCATGAACCGGTGGGGCGTCATGGGTGTGGCGCACTGGACCGTTGCGATCGGCTTCTACGCGCTACTCATCACGCTGGTCAATGCCACCGGCCAGCTGTTCAAACCTGACTGGGTGCTGCCCATCATCGGGCACTGGCTGCCGTACGAGCTCGTCGTAGAGGTGATCGGCACCCTCACCGTGGCCGGCATCATCGTCCTCATCGTCATCCGGCAGCTGTCGCTCCCCTCGCGGGCCGGCCGCAAGTCGCGCTTCGCCGGGTCCAAGAGCGGTCAGGCCTACTTCATCGAGACGGTCGTCCTGACCGTCAGCCTGTGCATCATGTCGCTGCGCGGCATCGAGGGGGCCTTCGCGGGCGTCGAGCACTGGGAGCCGGCGTACTTCTTCTCGTACCCGCTGGTCCTCGCCTTCTCCAAGCTCGACGTCTCGACGTTGGAGAACGTGACCTACCTCGTCGCGACGATCAAGATCACCACGTCCTTCGTCTGGATGATCGTGGTTTCGCTGAATACCAACATGGGTGTGGCCTGGCACCGGTTCCTCGGTTTCCCGAACATCTGGTTCAAGCGGAACGCGGATGGCGCGGTCGCGTTGGGTGCGCTTCAGCCGATGACCAGTGGCGGTAAGGTCATCGACTTCGAGGATCCGGGTGAGGACGATGTCTTCGGGGTCTCGCAGGTCGAGCAGTTCTCGTGGAAGGGCATCCTCGACTTCTCCACGTGTACGGAGTGCGGCCGCTGTCAGTCGCAGTGTCCGGCCTGGAACACGGGCAAGCCCCTGTCCCCGAAGCTGTTGATCATGTCGCTGCGCGATCACGCGCACGCCAAGGCCCCGTATCTGCTGGCGGGTGGCGGCAAGGACATGGAGGGCAATGAGAGGGCGACGCCCGAGCAGCTGAAGGACGTCCCGGCTTCCGCGCTGGCGGAGGCGGAGCGCCCGCTGATCGGCACAGCCGAGGAGAACGGGGTCATCGACCCCGACGTCCTGTGGTCCTGCACGAGCTGCGGCGCGTGTGTCGAGCAGTGTCCGGTGGACATCGAGCACATCGACCACATCGTCGACATGCGCCGCTACCAGGTGATGATCGAGAGTGCCTTCCCGAGCGAGGCCGGGACGATGCTCAAGAACCTGGAGAAGAAGGGCAACCCCTGGGGCCTGGCGAAGAAGCAGCGCGTGGAGTGGACCAAGGAGGTGGACTTCGAGGTCCCGATCATCGGCAAGGACGCGGAGGACCTCTCGGAGTTCGACTACCTCTACTGGGTGGGCTGCGCGGGCGCGCTGGAGGACCGGGCGAAGAAGACCACGAAGGCCTTCGCGGAGCTGCTGAACATCGCGGGCGTCAAGTTCGCGATCATGGGCGGTGACGAGAAGTGCACGGGTGACTCCCCGCGCCGTCTGGGCAACGAGCCGCTCTTCCAGCAGCTCGCGCAGGAGAACGTCGCGATGCTGAACATGGCGTTCGGTGAGGACGACGAGGACCCGGCGACCAAGAAGCCGAAGGCGGCGAAGCGGATCGTCTCCACCTGCCCGCACTGCTTCAACACGATCGCCAACGAGTACCCGCAGCTGGGCGGCGAGTACGAGGTCATCCACCACACGCAGCTGCTCCAGCACCTGATCGACGAGGGCCGCCTCACGCCGGTGACCCCGGTCGACGGGCTGATCACGTACCACGACCCGTGCTACCTGGGCCGGCACAACAAGGTCTACACACCGCCGCGCGAGATCATGTCGGCGGTGCCGGGCCTGCGCCAGCAGGAGATGCACCGCCACAAGGAACGGGGCTTCTGCTGTGGCGCCGGTGGCGCGCGGATGTGGATGGAAGAGCGGATCGGCAAGCGCATCAACAACGAGCGCGTCGACGAGGCCCTGTCCCTGAACCCGGACATCGTCTCCACCGCCTGCCCGTTCTGCCTCGTCATGCTCACCGACTCGGTCAACGGCAAGAAGAACGAAGGCCAGGCGAAAGAACACGTCACGGTCGTCGACGTGGCGCAACTGCTCCTGGAATCGGTGAAGACGCCGGATCCGGTGGAGCCGGAGCCCGAGCCGGAGCCGGAGACCGAGGACGCTCCGGAACCGGTGAAGTAGTCCCTACGGGCCCGGCGGTTCCCTGTGAGGAACCGCCGGGCCCGTCATTTTTTTCCCCCCCGAGCGCCGCGGAACGTCGAGCTCACATGCAGCGTCGTTCCAGAGCGGCGTCGGCGGTCCGACCGGGCGCGTCCTGCTCCTCCTGCTGGGCGGCGTAGACCGCGAGGAAGCTCGCGAGCCCCCGCACACCGCCGCCCGGTCCGAGTGCGGTGAACGGAATGCTCCGGCCCAGCACCGCCGAAAGCCTGCCGTGCGCGGTCAGAGCGGCGGCCGTCAGCTCGCCGGGAGGGCGATGGGCGTGGCCCGGGTCGGCGCAGGTCATGGAATGTGCCTCCGCCCAGGCCCGGGAAACCATCTCGGCTGTGCGCATGTGAGACTTCTGGCTCGTCATGGCGCCCCTCCAGGGCTTGTTCGTACGGTTGATTCCGGTGCTTTTCGGTGTCGTGCGGGCGCTGTCCCGACTGTCATGCCCGGACGGCCTCGAGCAAGAGTGGATCCCGGGTCGAGAGCGGCTCGTGCGACGAATACGAACTCGTCGGCGCCCTGCCATCCCGTGCGTTTGGAACAATATGCGGTCGCTGTGACGCTCTTGCTTCCTCTTTGAAGGCCGCTCAAGTTCCGTTGAAGGATCCGGCACACCTGGTATGGGTACGGCTAGCGTGCCAGTTCGCCGACGACTTTCCATCATGGCGAGTACCAGACGACGAACGGAGGAAGCCATGGAAATTCAGCTTCTGGGTCCGCTGTGTGCCGCCGTGAACGGGGGGTCGATCTTGCCGACCGCGGGAAAGCCGAGAAAACTATTCGCGTTGCTCGCCCTCTACCCGGGCCGCATCGTGCCCGTTTCGACGCTGATGGAAGAGATCTGGGGAACGGAGCCGCCACCGAGCGCGATGACGACGCTGCAGACGTACGTCATGCAGCTCCGGCGCTGCCTGGGTACCGCGATGGGACCCGATGCGCCAGGTGCCGCGAAGAACGTTCTGGCAACCCGGCACGGCGGCTACATGCTGCAGGTTCCCCCGGAGTCCGTGGACGTCCATCCCTATGAGCGGCTGGTCGTCGAAGGCCGGGAGGCCTTCGAACGGGGCGAGGACGAACGCGCGGCCCGATTATTCCGCCAGGCCCTGGCCCTGTGGCAAGGCCCCGCCCTGGTGGACATACGACTCGGTCCGATCCTGGAGATAGAGGTCATGCGTCTCGAGGAGTCCCGGTTGGTGACGATCGAGCGGAGGATCGACGCGGATCTGCGCCTCAGCCGGCACACCGAACTCGTCGTCGAACTCGCGGACTTGATCGCACGCCATCCCCAGCACGAGGGCCTGCACGCGCAGGCCATGCTGGCCATGTACAGGTCAGGGCGGCAGGCCTCCGCCCTGGATGTCTACCGGAAGCTGCGGGAGCGGCTCGTCGAAGAGCTCGGTGTGGACCCCTCGCCGCAGTTGCAGCGCCTGCACCAGGCCATGCTCGCGGTCGACCCGGAGCTCCAAGTGGCCGCCGGACCGCGGCGCGGGTCCACGTTCGACCGCTACGCGGCCTGACGGAACGCGGCAGGCGCGATCCCTCGGGCCAACGGTCTCGGCTGGTCCTCAAGGGTTACTCGAGACGGTACGGCGATTCTCGAACCCCGCCTCGTACGGCCAGGGGCGGAGGTAGAGGAGGATGCCATGTCGGAAGAACAGCCAGTGCGGCTCCACTGTTTCGCGCACTCCGCGGAGGGCGTCTCGGTATTCAGCGGCTGGAGGCCGAGTACCGGCCGTGGCGTGGAGCCGGTACCGGCCGTCCTCCCCGGCAGCGCGGGGCGTCGTGCCGAACCGCGCGTGACCACACGTGAGGCACTGCTCGCCGACCAGCTGCCCCGGTTCGCCGATCCGGACTCGGGCCCGTACGCCTTCTACGGGCAAGGTCTCGGTGCGATGGTCGCCTTCACCCTCGCGCGCGCCTTGCAGGAGGCGGGCCTGCCCGGCCCCGCCCTGCTCGCCGTCGGTGCCTGTCAGCCTCCGCACATCTCCTCGGGACTGCCCGACGTGCGCGGGAAGACGGACATCGAGCTGTTGGGCATCCTGGACGGAAACGGCGCCGTGCCGGCCTCCAGCGACGAGGGAATCTTGCTCCGGGCCATGCTCCCGGTGCTCCGCGTGGACCTGGAACTCGCGCGGTCCCTGGAAGAGGCGGCCCGTGAACCCTCCCCCGCGGGACCGCTGACCACTCCGCTGCTCGTCGTGGCTTCGCAGGACAACCCCCTGGCACCGCCTGAGATCGCCGATGGCTGGCGCCGCTGGACCGAGGGTCCCGCCCGGCTACGCGTGGTCCCCGGCCACCACTTCTTCGCAGGCGGACACGGACTGCCCCGGCTGCTGGGCCGGGCCTGCCGGGTGGCCCACCGCCTCGCCCGGCAGCCCGTGCCCGTCGCCTGAGACCGTCCGGCCCGTCGGACCCGAGCGCGAGGACCACTTGGGACGCGCGCTCACCCGCTTGTACTCCAGCGGTCTCGATCCTGCCGCTGGGTTCTGTTCGCGTCACCGTCGGCGCATTGTGAGGAGAGGTGTTCAGGTGATTGCTGAGCACGCGGACAAGACCACGTTCAAGGTCCGTGTGGCCGCACCCGCCGGCGTGGTCTACGGACTGCTCGCCGACGCGGTGAAGTGGCCGCTCTACTTCTCCCCGATCATCCACGTGGAACCGCTGGAGCTCGACGGCGAGCGGGAGCGGCTACGGATGTGGTCCCTCATCGACGGCCGGCTGGAGTCGTGGTTCTCCTGGCGGCGCTTGGACCCGGTGGAGCGCCGCGTCGAGTTCCGGCAGGACGTGTCCTCGGCCCCGCTGGACTCGATGGGCGGTGTCCTGAGCGTCAGCCCCAGGGGTTCGCACGAGTCGACGCTGGACCTGCTGTACGCCTTCGGCATGACCAGCGACCTGCCCGATGACGTGGCATGGGTGGAGCGAGCCACCGCAGGGGCCAGCCGCACCCAGCTCGCCGATCTGAAGCACTTCGCCGAACGGTGGACTCGCCTGGACGAGCTGGTGATGTCCTTCGAGGACTCGATGCGCATCACCGGTCCGGCCGAGCTCGTCTACGACTTCCTGTACCAGGCCGCGGACTGGCCCGGGCGGGTGCCGCACGTCACCGGGGTAGACCTCAGCGAGTACGCACCCGGCGTCCAGCGCATGAGCATGGAGACGGCGACCGAGCACGGCCCGGAGACCACCGATTCGGTGCGGATCTGCTTCCCGCACGCGGGCCGCATCATCTACAAGCAGACGACGCCCCCGCTCCTGCTCGAGGCCCACACCGGTGAATGGTCCGTCATCCCGGACGAGACGGGGGTGACCGTGATCGCCCAGCACAGCGTCGTACTGCGCGAAGAGGCCATCTCCGCGGTGCTGGGCGAGCACACGAGCCTCGCACACGCCCGCAGACACGTGCGCGCGTCGCTCGGCGGCAGGAGCCTGGCCCTGCTGGCGCAGGCGAAGAAGCACGCGGAAAGTGCCGTCCGCATGCTGTGACGGCGCGGCGAGGAGGCTTCCCAGGACTGCTCCCTCCTTCCCTGTCCTTCCCTGTCCGTCTGCCCGGTGCCTGCTGCACCGCTCGGGCGCCGCTGTACACCCGCTCGGGAAAACGGACTCCGGTTTCCTCTTGGGGCTAGCGTGGCCAATCCGACGGTTGTGGACACGTGCGGACAAGGAGGAGTCATGGAAGCGAGGAACTACGGCACGGCCCCCGAAGGAACCTGCCGTTGTCGCTCGAGCCGTACGGACTTCTTCCGTCCGGGCACCGGGCCGGAGTCGTACCCGGACGTTCCACCCGGGTCGGGCATGCGTCATCTTGTGCACTTATCCAGCGTCCACAGAGAGGAGAGGGGGGCCCCTGCCAGCCGCAGCGGACCGTCCGTCCCAGAACGCGCATGACTGCTCCCCGCTCCTCACACGCGGCGATCTCCGTGGTGGTAGATCCCGGGCCCCCCTCAAGCACCGCCGTGTGGGAGCTCGAGCTGCGCGGGCCGCTCGACACCGGCGCGCTGAAGAACCTGCTGGGCGAGCTCGCCTCCGGTGACCCGGGCCGGCCCCTCTGGCAGCACCGGCTGCTGCGGCACGGACCCGACCACCACACACTGCGGCTCACCATGCCGGAGGGATCGTCCACCGCGTCCGTCGTCGGGCGCATCGCGGACCTGGTTACCCGCCCGCCCGGGGACGAGCGTCCCCTCAGCCCCGCTCAGGGCGCTGCCCTGGCCCAGCCCCGAGGCCGGCGCTACGAGGCGATGTTCATCGAGCCGGGTGGCTCGCTGGACACAGGTGCCGTGCGCGAGGCGCTGCGTGCCGTGGCGGGCGCCCACCCGCACCTGCTGTTCGGCCTCGACACCGTCGGCGGCCGGCTGACCCGGGCGGCAGGCTCGCCGACAGGGTCCGCGGACCACCCGGACCTTCTGGTGGAGGCGGAGTTCGCCGACGAGGCCGCCTTCGACGCGGCCGTCGCTTCGGTCGGCCGCACCCTCGACACGCACAGCGGTATCCAGCTGCGGGCTCTGCTCGCCCGGGACCGCCGCCCGTCCGGACCGTGTGCCGACCGCCTTGTACTGATCGTCCACGAAATCGTCGTGGACGCCGCGTCCTGGCGGATCCTTCACGACGACGTGGCCACCCTCCTCGCCACGGGCACCGCCGGACCCCGGACGGAAGCAGAGCCCGCGCCCGACGCTCTCGCGCGCTGGGTCGCCGAGTTGAAGGACCTGGCCGACGATCCCGCCGAGGTCCGGCACTGGACCGCGGTTGCCGGGCGCAGGTCACGGGCGGCCGGTTCCCTCCCGCCCGCCCCGGTGACACCGCCGGGCGGGAGAGCCGGCACCACCCCGGCCGCGGAGCGCGACAGCGGTCCCGGACAGAGCCGGCACACCGGCTTCGTTCTGGGCGCGGGAGCCACAGACCGGATCGTCCACGGCATGGCCCAGCGGTTCGATCTGACCACCGGCCAGGTGCTGACCGGTGTGTTCGCTCTGGCCCTCGCCCGCTGGCAAGGCGTCTACGAGGCCTCCTTCGACGTACGCAGCGACCCGCGGGCGGACCGGCGGAGCCTGCGGCGCCACGTGGGCCGCCTCACCGAGCCGTACCCGGTCCATCTCACGCTGCGTCCCGGCCTAGGCCTTCTGGACCAGCTGGCCGCCCTGGCCGGTCGCCTGGCCACCGCGGGCGGGGGCGCAGCGGGCGGCGCGGGCTTCGGGGCCTGCCGCGAGTGGAGCACCGACCCCCTGGTGCGCGCTGCCATGAGCATGCTGGAGCCCGCCCAGGGGTGCCTGGTGCTGCACGACCCGGGCGAAGCGCTCTCCGGATGGTCCGGGGCCGTGAACGGCGGCGCACCGCGCCGTCCCGTGCACGCTGTCGAGGCGCATGTCGGGGTGGCCGACGGCAGGCTGCACGTCGGCCTGGACTGGGTCTCCGGTCATGGCGAAGGGATCTCGGAGACCGCGGTCGCCGCCCTGGGCGGGGTGCTGCGGGACGTGCTGCGGGATCTGGCCGCGGCGTCCACCGCCCCGATCTCGGCCGTCTTCCGGGCGACTCCGCAGCAGTCGGCGCTCTATCGGAGCGGTGATGGACGGCCGGGCACCGGCCGTCATATCGAGCAGCTCGTGTGGTCCTGGCGCGGCCCGCTCGACGCCGAACGCTTCGCAGCGGCGTGGCAGTCCGTCTTCGACCGCGAGGCGGTGCTGCGCACCGGGTTCACGGGCGGCCCCGAACCCCAGCTCATGGTGCACAGCAGGGTCGCACCCGAGATCACCAGCCAGGTCCATCACGGAGACGACTGGTCCTCCCTCCTGGAGCGCGACCGGCTGCGTGGCTTCGACCTGCGGCGCGCTGGAGCGCTGCGCCTCACCTTGCTGGACGTGGAGGAGCCCCCGCCCACCGGTGCCGCCGGCCCCACCCGGATCGTGCTCACCTACCATCGGGCGCTGCTCGACAACTGGAGCGCGCACATCCTGCTGCGCGAGTTCTACCGGGCCTATCTCGCGGGCGGCACGCTGCCCGGAGGCGAGCGCAGGCCCAACCTGTCCGACTACACCGCGTGGATCGCATCCCAGGACATCGAGCCCGCACGTGGGTTCTGGGCGCGCTCGATGCCGTCCGGCGCGCTCGCGTCCTGGCCCGGGCGCCCCTCAGGGGCCACCGGCCTGACCGGCGTGGGCCGGGCCCGGCTGCGCCTCGCGCCCGGGGAGGCCGCCCGCCTCGCGCACTGGGCGGGCACCTGGGGAGCCGCGGAGAGCAGCGTGCTGCAGGCGGTCTGGGCGCTGCTGATCCACCGGGCTTCCGGTACCACCGGGCCGGCCCCGGTCTCCTTCGCGGTGACCGTCTCGGGACGCGGCATACCGCTCGATGACGTGGCCGGGATGCCGGGTCCGCTGCGCAATCCCCTGCCGATGTCCGTCGAGGTGGACCCGGCGGGCACCGTTGCCGACCTCCTGCGGCGACTCCGCGACCGCGTACTGGACATGGCGGCCTACGAATGGGTCCCCGACGAGTGGATCCGTGCGTGGAGCGGGCAGGGCCAGGACGCCGGCTCCGTCGGTACGGTCGTCGTCTTCGAGGATCCGCCGCATCCGGTGGCGGGTCTGGCGGAGGAACTCGCCGCCCACGGCATCGAGATCGCTCCCCTCGGTTCCATACCGGCCCGCTCCGTGCCGCCGATCGGGCTGCTCGCCCAGCACGACAGCGCGGGCGGCCTGGTGCTCACGTGCGTGTACGACCGCGACCTGCTCAGTGATCAAACGGCTGCCGAACTGCTGCAGCAGAGCGCTCTGCTGCTGCGGGAACTCCCCATGCGGCCGGACGAGGCCACCACGGTCGCGGATGCCCTGAAGCTCCTGGAGGGCAGGGCCGTGCCGCCCATGGCCCAGAGACCCGGGACGAGCGACCCGCTGGTCACCTTGCGCGCGGCGCGGCAGGAGCAGGCGGGCGTGATCTGCCTGATCCCGCCGCCGGGCGCGCCCGCGAGCTGCTACGACCTGCTGGCCGGCACCTATGCGGGTCCTGAGGAGCTGCTCGTGCTCACGGGCGGGGCCGAGGGCGCGCAGTCCGCCCTGGAGGCGCTCGGCGGCGGACGGGTCCTGACGCTCGGAGGGTTCTCCGGTGCGGGATCCTTCGCCTGCGAGATCGCCCGGCGCATCGCGGCAGGGGGCGGACGCCCGCCGCGGGTGGTCCTCGCCGGCGTGGGCGCGGACGAGCGGGAACGGGCCCGGGACCTCTTCCGAGCCCTCCAAGAGGCTGTCGCCCCGGTCGTCTGACGGCGCGACAGCGGTTCTCCAGCGGTCCACGAGCGAACCTTGGGAAAGTTCGGGTTCAGCTGCGAGCGGGGTGAGGGAGGGACATGAAACGGCTGCTGCGGAGCGGTCGTCGGATGCTGAGGGACTACTGCGTCCGACCGTTCCTACGGTCCCTGGTGTCCCTCGGGGTGATGTACGTCGGTCTCGACGCGTTCCAGCAGCAACGGATCGGGCCCGCGTTGGCCGCGCGATCCAGTGACCCCTACGCGCTGTACGCGCTGGGGGACCTGCAAGCGCTGGAACCGTACGAGGAAGGCCCTCCGGCCGCCCACCCCGAGAAGCTGTGCGCGGACGTACCGCTCTCCGAGGAGGAGTTGCGGCTCGCCCGCGACCTGTGGCCCAAGCGCTACTCCGGACGCCGCGCCCGCGGCTCCGGGTGACCACCCGGCGCTCCGGTCGCCCGGTCGGCGGGGGATGCCCGCCGTCCGGACATCAGGTGATGTCGTCGTGGGTGGGGGAGGAAACACGCTCGGCCGCTCCCACCCCCACGGGGGTGAGGTCGAGCGGGGACGCCTCGTCGTCATCGAGACCCGCGTCGGGGTCGTTGCGGGTCCGGCGGAGGTCATTGAGCAGGCAGAACCCGAGCGCGATGGCACACAGGAACACGATCGGCGCGGCCAGCGACAGCATCGTCAGCGGGTCGCCGGTGGGTGTCGCGAGCGCTGCGAAGACGGTGATGCCCAGGATCATGCCGCGCCACCAGCCGAGGAGCCGTTTGCCGCTGAGCACACCGGTGAGGTTGAGCAGGATGAGCAGCAGCGGCAGTTCGAAGGCGAGCCCGAAGACGATGACCATGCGGGTGACCAGGTCGAGGTAGTCATCGACCGGCAGCAGGTTCTGGGCGTTGTCCGGGGTGAAGTCCAGCAGGATGGTGGCCGTCTGCGGGAGGATCTTGTACGCGAGCACCGACCCGCTGAGGAACAGCGGCGCACCGATGCCCACGAAGCTCAGCGCGTACTTCTTCTCGACGCTGTGCAGGCCGGGAGCCATGAAGGCCCAGAGCTGGTAGAGCCAGACGGGGGTGGCGAGCACCACACCCGCCGTCAGCGAGACCTTGAGGGCGATGGAGAAAGGGGCCATCAGACCGTTGACGGTCATGTCCGCACAGGCCTGGCCGCCGGCCCGTCGTGCCGCGCCGTCGAGACAGCCCACGGATTCGAGGATCGGCTTCATCATGAAGTCGATCAGGTCCTTGTAGAAAACGGCGGCGACGGCCGTGACGACCAGTACTGCCAGGACGGACTTCAGCAGGCGGTTGCGCAGCTCACGCAGATGCATCGTGAGGGGCATCCGGCCCTCGGCATCGTCTTCCTGCTTGCGGGTGGGCTTGAGCAACGCACGTCCCTCGTCTCGTACGGCGCGGCGGAGGTCGGTGGACGCTTCAGCTCTGGACGGTCTGGTTCATATCGGCCACCGGGCGCGGGCTGTGCACCTCGCCGGGCGCCGCATCGATGGTGAGGAGCGGCGCGGCACCCGGCTGCTGAGCGGTCCGCGCGGCGGCTGCGGTGTCCGCCGCGGGGTCCTCGCTCTCCTTCTTCATCGCCTTGGCCTCGCTCTTGAGGATCCGAGCCGACTTGCCGAGCGAACGAGCCATGTCGGGGAGCTTCTTGGCGCCGAACAGGAGCAGGACGACGGCGAGGATCAGGACGATCTCGAGGGGCTTCAGATTGCCGATCACGTGATGATTCCTTCTCGCCGGGGGAGTTGGGTGCGTGCCGCGGATCCGTGAATGCGGCTTCCTAGACCATGGCGATCCGAGAATATGACGCTTCCCGTGCCCCCACCCGTTTGCTCAGCCGCCCTTCGAGCGGCCTTCGAGCCTGAGGGCACCCGGGCGATCAGCGCGTGCGAAGCCGCACGGCACGCACGGGCCGTGCGGCACGCTCACCACTCGACCAGTGCGAATCCCACCGACATGCCGCCGCCGAAGCCGGCGAGGAGGATCAGATCGCCCGGGCTGAAGGCGCCGGCGCGTGCGGCCGCGTCCAGGGTGATCGCGATGGAGGCGGCCCCCGTGTTGGCGTACTCGCCCAGCGTCCAGTGCATGGTTGCCAGAGGGAGCCCCAGATCGGCGAAGACGCTGTCGAGCATGACGCCGTTGGCCTGGTGCGGCACGAAGTGACGGATGTCGTCGGGTACGACCCCGGCCTCGTGGAGGAACTCCTTGGTGAGTTGGGGCAGGTTGTCCGAGACGAAGCTCCGTACTCCGCGCCCGTCCATGGTGAAGTACTGCAGACCGGCGTCGAGCCCGGCCTGGTCCAGGGGCAGCCTGCTGCCGCCGCCGGGCACCTCGATCAGGCCCGAGTTGTCGCCGAACGTGTGCAGCGCCACGTGCCGGATGCGGGGGCCGCGGCGGGCTCCGTCCTGCTCTGCCCCGTCGTGTCCCGCCATGGACAGGACCATCGCGCCCGCGCCGTCTCCGAAGAGGATGACCGTCCTGCGGTCGGCCGGGTTCAGGATGCGTGAGTACAGGTCCGCTCCGATGACCAGCGCGTGTCCGCCGCGTCGGGCGAGTATGCCCTCGACCGCGGAGAGCGCGAAGACCAGCCCGGAGCAGACGGCGTTGATGTCGAAGGCCGCCGCCCCGGCCGCACCGAGCTTCTGCTGCACGTAGGACGCGGTGGGAGGCTGGGGCCGGTCCGGCGTGGAGGTGGCGACCACGATCACCGACAACTGGTCGGCGGTGATGCCGGCCGACGCCAGGGCAGCCCGGCCCGCGGCCGCGGCCAGGTCCGAGGTGGCCTGGTCGTCGGCGGCCCAGCGTCGTTCACGGATGGCGGTCTTGACGGTGACCCATGCGTCGTCGACTCCGGCTGCCGCGGCGGCCTCGTCGTTGGACACGACTCGATCGGGCACGTAGGCACCCGTACCGAGGATCCTGACGTCGGTCATGCGGCTGCCCTCCCCTCAGATGGTGTGGAGAACGGTGTGTGAAAGGCCGGCGGACGCACGGCCGTGACGGGCTCCGTACGCGGGCGGCCGTACAGGCCGCCCGCGTACGTGCGGGCCCGGATCATGCTCTAGCGCGCCTGGTAGAGACGCTTGTGGCCGCTGAGACCGGCGAACCGGAAGGGCCCGGTGGTCTGCGCCGGAGTGGGGTGGTCGCCCCCGTCGGCCGGGAAGGACCGCTCGTGCAGCTCCCGGTAGCCGGCGTAGTCGACCGGCTTGCGCCTGGCGATGACCTCGAGGTTGGCCTCGGTGCGCAGGTGCTGCTGGTAGCCGGGTACGACGGTTCCCGCGAAGAACTCGGCCACGCTGCCGGACCCGTAGCTGAGGAAGCCGATGGGCCGGTCCGTCAGGTCGTCCGCCTGGTCGAGCAGCGCGGCGAGGGCGAGGTACACCGACGCGGTGTAGCTGTTGCCGACGACCGTGTTGTAGGCCACGGTCTGCCCGATGGCGCGCTCGATGTCGTCCTTGTCGGTGTCGAAACCGGCGTAGTTGAGCAGGTGGCGGTGCGCCTTGTAGGCCATCTTGGTGAACGGCTGGTGGTAGCAGAACGCGGCGAACTGCTCCAGCGTGCGGCCGCCCTGCTCCCCGTAGTCCTTCCAGCTGCCTTCCACGGCCTGCAGGTACGCCTGGACGGACTCCTGTCCGTCGACCAGCGCGGTGCTGCGGTAGTTCGGCCGCCAGAAGTCCATGACGTCGGCGGTGAACAGGCCGGAGGCGTTCTCGATGCGTACCAGGGCGGGGTCCGCGCTGACCAGCATGGCCACCGCGGCGGCACCCTGGGTCGACTCGCCCGGGCTGTCCAGGTCGTACTTGGAGACGTCGCTCGCGATCACGAGGACCTGCTGGTCGGGGTCGCGCTTGACGAGCCCGATGGCGAACTGGAGGGCGGCGGTCGCCCCGTAGCAGGCCTGCTTGAGCTCGACGACCCGGCAGGCGGACTGGAGTCCGAGCAGGGAGTGCACGTAGATGCCGGCGGCCTTCGCCTGGTCGATCGAGGACTCGGTCGCGAAGACGACCGTGCGGATCCGCTCGTTGCCGTGCTTGGCGATGATCGGCGCGGCGGCGGCGGCGGCCAGCGTGACGATGTCCTCGTCGGCGGCGGGGACGCTCATCGACCTCTGGCCGATGCCTATGTGGTACTTGCCGATCTCGGTGCCGTTGTACTCGGCGAGGGCCTCGTGGGACAGGACGAATTCGGTTGTCGCGAACGACAGATCATGAATTCCGACCGCAGAATTGTTGGACATGCCTTAGACACCAACCTTTACTGATTCGCGTTCCAGCAGGATGTGAGAGCGCATGAGTTCGCCCGGGTTCGTCTGTGCCGCGAGCAGCGAGAGCTCGCCGCACAGCACCGTCGCCGCCCCGATGACGGCGAGCCGGCGCGCGTTCGCGCCGGGCTCGCGGTCTTCCTTGCAGCCGAGGCGGGTCAGGTTCGTCTCCACGAACCCGAGGCCCTTGCCGTTGCCCACCGTGCCGACGATCAGGTTCGGCAGGGTGCAGGAGAAGTAGAGGTCGCCGTCGCGGTCCTCGGCCATCGTGACGCCCTGGGAGCCTTCGACGATGTTGGCCGCGTCCTGGCCGGTGGCCAGGTAGAACCCGAGCAGCATGTTCGCGTAGTGGGCGTTCGCCGAGCGGATGCCGCCGGCGAGCAGGGTCCCGAGGAGGTTCTTGCGGATGTTCAGCTGGACCACCTTGGCGGCGGTCGTGTGCAGGACGCCGGTCACCACATCGCGCGGGATGAGGATCTCGGTGATCACGTTCTTGCCGCGGCCGAGGATCCCGTTGATCGCGGTGGCCTTCTTGTCCGAGCAGTAGTTGCCGGAGATCGAGCCGTAGGAGATGCCGGGAATGGTCTCCAGCAGGTGCGCCAGGAGCGCCTCGGAGGCGAGCGTGGCCATGTTGTGGCCCGACGCGTCGCCGGTGGAGAACTCGAAGCGGATGAAGAGCAGGTTCGCGTTGATCTCGTGCCGGATGTTGATCAGCTCGGCGAACCGGCTGCCGGCGCGCACCACGTCGCGCAGCTCGTCGATCCGTGCCTGGATGGTCAGGGCGGCCGTGTACGCGGTCTGCGCGTCCACCGCCTCGACGAGCACCGAACGGGTCATGCGCTCGTCGACGAGCGTGGCGACGATGCCCTTCTCGGCGAGCCGGGACACCTTGGCCCCGCGGCCCACGGACGGCCACAGCGGGGTCTCGTAGGTGGCCAGGGGGACGAGGGTCTCGGTCTCGGCGACGTTCCCCGAGATGCGGACGGGGCCCACCCACTTCATCGGGACCCCGGCAATCGCGTGTGCTTCGGTCATCGTGTGCTTCCCGTCATCTCGTGAAGGTCGCCGACGGACCGGGAACGCTGGGCGAGCTGCCGCGTGTCGATGCCCCGGTCGGCGCAGAAGGAACGAAGGGTGCCGTGGATCAGCAGATCCAGGCCGGAGAGGTCTGCCGGGGTGCGTGCGCCGAGCATGGTCTGCAAGGCCGCCAGCTGGTCCAGCCAGTTCGAGATCTGCGCGATCAGCGCCTCGACGCCGCCGTCGAGCAGGGTGCGCAGGAACACCCCGGACGCTCCGACACCGGAGGCGCCGAGCGCCAGCGCGCGGGCGACGTCGAGCGGGTTGCGCACACCGCCGGAGGCGAGCACGGGCAGACCCGCGTCCCGGGAGTCGAGGAGGCAGGCGGCGGTGGACTGTCCCCAGTTGTCGAGGAAGGCGTAGTCGCCGAGCGGCCGGCGGCCGTTCTCGATCCGGGCGAAGTCGGTGCCGCCGCGGCCGCCGAGGTCCGCCACGCTGACGCCCAGCTGCTGGAGCGTCAGGACGGTCTCGCGGCTGAGGCCGTTGCCGACCTCCTTGACGATCACCGGGACGTCGACGGCAGAGGTGATCTTCTCGATCTGCGAGACCCAGGACCCGAAGGACCGGTCGCCCTCCGGCATGGCGGTTTCCTGCGCCGTGTTGATGTGGATCTGCAGGGCGTTGGCCTCCAGCAGGTCGATGGCGCGCTGGGCGTTCTCGACCGAGGCGGTCGCGTTGACGTTCGCCATGACGAACCCGTCCGGGTTCTCCCGGCGCAGCACCTGGAAGGTGTCCACGCAGGACGGGTCCTTGAGGTAGGCGTGCACGGAACCCGAGGCGATGGCCACTCCGGTCTCGCGGGCGGCGATCGCCAGGTCCCGGTTGATGATGCCGGTCTTGGCGGTGCCGCCGGTCATCGCGTTGATGTAGAGCGGCGCCTGCCAGGAGATCCCGGCGAAGGTCGTGGCCAGGGACACGTCCTGCCGGTCGATCCCGGCCAGGGCGTGGTGGACGAACGACACCTCGTCGAACTGGTTGATCCCACTGCGGGTGTCCTGCTGCTCGATGGCGAGCCGGACGTGGTCGTCCTTGCGCTGAGCGCTCATTCCTCGATCCCTTCGGTGGTGGGACGGACATGCAGGGGCAGCACCCCTGCGGCGGCCCACCGTTGCCGTACGTGTGAGATGTCGTGCGGAGCCCCGGTGTCCAGCAGGGCGATGCCGCAGTCGCCGCCGCCCGCCCCGGAGGGCTTGGCGGCGCCGCCGACGCCTTCGGCGGCTTCGCACAGCGCCGTCAGCTCGGTGGTGAAGATGCCGAGGCCGACCTCTTCGTCCAGGCGGGCCAGCTCCTGCCGGGCCCGCCGCAGCTGGTGCAGCAGTCCCGGGCCGTCCCCGGCCTCGAGCGCCGTGATCGAGGCGCGTACGAAGTCGTTGCTGGTTTCCACGAACGCGCGGTGCGAGGCGGTGCCCCGCCAGGTCCGCCGGTGCAGGCTGGACACGAGCGAGGTGGTGGAAGCCGGGTTCCCGGTCCAGCCGACCTCCAGGGAGAGGCCGGCCGGTGGCGGAAGCCGGCGCACTGCGAAACCGGGCCAGGGGGCGCGCAGCGCTTCCTCGATGCCCTCGCGCAGGGCCAGGCCGAGTACGAAGTCCCGGTCGGGCGCCTGGTAGGCGATCCAGCCGCCCCAGGTACTGGCGGCGAGGTCGCCCCCGGAGCCCTTGGGGTCGATCCGGGCGCCGGCGATCATGGCCAGCCGGAACCGGGAGTCGAGCGACAGCTCCAAGTCGCAGAAGGACGCGACGGCGTCCACGGTCGCCACGGTCACCGCGCCGCTCGAACCCAGGCCGAACTTGCGGCCGTTCTCGTGCAGCCGGCTGCTGACGGAGATGCTCAGCGGGGGAACGGGCAGGCCGCGTTCGGCAAGCAGTCCGGCCACGGTCTCGATCGCCGAGACCACGTGGGCCAGTGCGACGCGCGCGCCCTGCGAGTCCTCCTCGCCGTGGACGTCGAGCCGGCCGTCCTGCCATTGCCAGCACACCGCTCGCGCACCGAGGTCGGAGGAGATCACGACGTCGGCCTCGCCGGAGCCGGACACGAGGACGGTGATCTCCCGGTCCACGGCGACCAGGATCGCCGGGGTGCCGGGTTCCACCACCGCGTACTCGCCCGCGACGAACAGCTTGCCCGGCGCACTGCGGACGACGGTGCGCCCGGAGGTCATCGGCCGTCTTCGTTCAGCAGACGGGCGCCCTGTCCGGGCCCGGCGACGTGCACCGCGCCACCGGCGGCGGCGGCGCGTACGACCGCGGCCACCCGGTCGGCGTCCGCCCGATGGCAGAGCACCTTGACGTTCGGACCGGCGTCCATGGTCGCGTAGGCGGAGATTCCGTCCCGCCTGAGCTGCAGCACGCTGTCGAGCACCGTGAGCGAGGCGGGCGACAGGTAGCGCACCGCGGGGCGGGCCCCCAGCATGGTGGCGTGCATGCCGAGCGCGTTGCGCTCCGCGATCTCGCCGACCGCGTCGAGGTCGCCGCGCAGCAGCGCCGCCCGCATCTCGACCAGGTCGACCTTGCTCGATTCGGCCCACGGCTCGAACAGCGGTGACGTGTCGACCGTGCGGCGCATGGCCACACGGCTGGACACGTCCTTGGGGCCGGCGTTGACCACCGCGATGACCAGCGCGGGGTCGAGTTCCGCCGTGGGGACCGGCTCGGCGTAGGAGCTGAGGTCGGCTTCGGCGGCCGGAGCCGTGTGCGTGCCCGCGTTCCAGGCGGCGAAGCCGCCGAAGATCGACCGTGACGCCGACCCGGATCCTCGCCGGGCCAGGCGTGACAGCGCGGTGGCGCCCTGGCCGAGTCCGTACGCGGCGGCCGCGGACACGGCCAGGGCGGCGAACCCACTGGCGGAGGAGGCCAGGCCCGCTCCGGTGGGGACGGTGTTGCGGGTGTCCACGACGGCCCGGTGGGGGACCCCGGCCCTCTCCCGTACGAGGTCGAGGAAGGCGACGATGCGCCGCTCGGCCTCGCCCGTCGCGGGCACGCCGTTGAAGGTCACTTCGTCGTGACCGGCATCGGCGTCGAGCCGGACCCGGGTGGTCGTGGGGAAGATGTCCAGGGTCATCGACAGGCTGCTGGTCCAGGGCAGGAACAACTGCTCGTCGCGCTTGCCCCAGTACTTGATGAGCGCGATGTTCGGGTGCGCGACGGCGGTTGCCCCCGTCGCGTCGCCCTGTCCTGACGGTCGGATCAGCGTCTGCTGCTCAGACATGGTTGACGAGCCTCCTCAGTGGTACGACCCACGTCTGCACGGCCCCGGCCTCGTGCAGCTGCCGGGTGACTTCTCTGGCTTGTTCGGGCTGGGTCAGGGCGAGCACGCAGCCGCCCAGACCGCCTCCTGTGATCTTGGCGCCGAGGGCGCCCGCCTCGAGCGCGGCGCTGACCATCGCCTCGATCCGCTCGGTGCTGAGCCCGCCCGCGCGGAGCAGGGCGTGGTAGTCGGTGAGCTTCGAGCCCAGCTCTTCCGGCTTGCCTTCGGCGAGGGCGACAGTGGCCTCCGCGGTCAGCTCGGTGGCGCGGCCCACGAACCTCTCCTGGGCACCCGCGTGGCGCTCGAACCCCTCGCGCAGCAGAGCCACGGCGTCCTTGGTGCTGCCGTAGTCGCCGCTGTCCGCGATGACGAACAACCCGTCGCAGCCGACGTTCAGCTGCCGGGTCTCGCCCGACTGGAACAGCAGCGGGGCGGATGCTCCGACCGTCGCGGCGTCGACGCCACTGGCCCGGCCGTGCACCACGTTCTCGGCCGTCTGCACCAGGTCGAACGTCTCCCGGTCCGACACCTCGCGGCCGACGAGGTCGGCGAGGGCGAGGACCACGGCGCGCGCGACCGCCGCGCTGGACCCGAGTCCGCGGCCGAGCGGAATCGAACCGTCGACGATCACGTCGAGGTGCGGTGCGCTTTCCAGCCCCATGGCGGTCCTGAACTCGGTGGTGAGCCGACGCAGCCCCTCGGAGCCCTCCGTCCCCACCTGCCGCCAGGCGGAACCGGTGGTGGTGAAGGACACGCCGCCCGGTTCGTCACGGGTGCTCGACGACCATCCGGCGCTCGCCGTGACCGGCAGCTGCGGAACCGGAAGAGCGATGGCCGGAGCTCCGTAGACGACCGCGTGCTCCCCCAGCAAAATGGACTTGGCGTGGGCGCGGCCGGTACCGACTGAGCGGACCCAGCGGCCTTCTGACACCCCCGCCGCTGAGGTTGGTAGAGTCAACGCACTCAGCTCCAAATATCGTATTTTGCGCAGATCGCGTAATTCGGGGTTCTAGGAAGAGCGGACCAGTGCCGGAGCCCTTCAGGGCGCGGCTGATCCAGGTGGGGCAGGATCCCGGGCAGGCGGGCGGCTTCTACCGCCGCGCAGGGCGCGGGTCGGTACATGTGGCGTGGAGATGGTGAACGGGGTTGTAGGCACCCGTTTTCGAGCGGTCCCGCCGGCGATCCGGCGTGCGCATCCGTCACCTTGTGGGGGCGACCAGGATGGGGAGCCGCGGCACCCAACTCCCGGGCCCGAATTTATTTTTGGGCAGGGGAGACGTGCGTAAATAGTGACACGGGTCCCACCTCCACGCCAAGGGTGTCCGAAGTGACGTAGGTCACTCCGTCCGGGAGGGCATGCGGAAGCGCTCCCGGCCCTTGGGGGAGGGCCGGGAGCGCAGGGAAGGGGCAGGTGTTGGCGGTCTGTCAGGTCGACGTGGCCGGGCCGGCGGGAGACGGGTGGAAGGCGCCTACGACAGGCTCTAGGGGGGCGACTGCCCGGGTTCGCGGCCAGGTGCCGTCGCGGTGTCAGACGGCGACAGGCAGTCTCAGGTGGTGTCGTCGTCGAACCGCGGACGGGAGTCCCGGGCCGCCGAAGAGGAGGAAGCCTTCTCCAGGACCGGACCACTGTCCTTGTTCAGGTCGTGGCGGGCGCCGCCGGGAACCGAGGACGCGGATTCGGAGCCGCTGGACGGCTCGTCCCGACGGCTGTTCACCGCCTCGGTGACCTCCGTCAGTTCTTTGCGCAGGTCGAGGCTGTCGCGGATCTCCTCCAGCCCCAGTCCGTCGCTGCCCAGCTGCTTCCGGATGAACGTCTTGGGATTGAGGTCCTCGAAGTCGAAGTCCTTGAACTCGGGGCCGAGCTCGGCGCGGATGTCCTGCTTGGCGCTGTCCGAGAAGGATTTGATCTTCCGGATGAAGCCGGTCACATCCTGAATCACCTTCGGCAGCTTGTCCGGGCCGAAGATGAGCACGGAGAGCAGCACGAGCGTCGCTACTTCCAGTGGTCCTAGGTCGTTGAACACCCTGCGACTCCTCGCCAAGTTCAGGCGGGCGCTGCTCGCCCGGCCAACCCGCTCCCCTGGTTCCGTTCCGGGGGCCGATCCGCTCAGGGGACGATAGCCAACCAGCGGGCCACTCGGGCGTGTGCTCGTGCCGGGTGCGCCCCGCCGGCCTCGGACGGCAGGATCTGGATGCCGTGCTTCCGCCCCAGCCGCACCTGGCCGTCCGCTTCCCGGCCGCGCTTCGGCCACCCGCGCGCGCCCCGTTCGGGAGGAGGTCGCGCGGGTCAGCCGAGGCGGCGGACGGCGATCGCCGTGAGCTCCTCGATATCGAATTCGGAGCGGCCCGGCGCACCATAGCGAGTTATCTTTCCCCGACTCACCCATTTGCGGATGGTCGCCTCGGTAACTCCTACGGCCAAAGCTGCGACATTCGTCGGTACGAGCCTGTGGCGAGGGGGCCTGGTCATGCGCTGACCCTTTCTCGCTGTCGTTCCATGAGCTGTCGAAGGCCGAGCCATTCGCGCATCTCCCAAGAGTGTCCCGAGGTGCATTTAAGGCTTCTGCCCGCGTGCCCGGCCGTCTGAGGCGTGGCAGTTATCGTCCCGGAGCAGGAATCCACGACGCACTTCCTGATGACCGCGTGAAGGTCGTTCGGGTCGGGGTCAATCGTGCGACGCAACTCGGCAGTTATCGTGGCGATCTCGTCCGCGAAATCTGCGGCCAGATCCTGGGCGGAAATCCACTCGATGTTTTCGGTGAGGAATCGAGTGAACTGGAGGGCGGAGCGGCCCGAGGAGACCTTTCCGAGCTTCTCCGTGATGGTTCCGGCCCAGGAGTCCAGAATGGCCAGGCTGTTGTGGCGGGCGTCGAGGACGGAAATGTTCAGGTGGTCCCGATTGCGGCTGCCGGAGACCTTCGTCGGGTTGGTCCTCCGAGGCGTGGGTGATACGTGGTACAGGCACTCCTGGTGGAGGATGGGGAGCGCGCGGAGGTTCCGTTCCACTTCCCGGAGGCAGGGGGCGCACAGGAGCGAGTCCCCGGCGGCGGGAGTCTCCCTCGTGTGATTTCTGGAGCACGGGCGAACGTTCATTGAATCTCCTTCATGAGATGACTCGTGCCCGCAATCCGCATGGAATGAAATACATCCACTGGATTGCGGAAGTTAATTCATGATTGGCGGCCTCTGGGGCTGGTGGGGGGTGGCGATCCTCGGCCCCGTCAGAGACTTCTGAAAGATTCCGCTACTGCGGTCGCGTGTGCTGGATCAGGAGAATCTGATAAACCGGTCAGACCGGACCAGGCAGACGCTTTTGCTAGTTCTTTCAGTAGATTCAGTGGTCATTTATGTTCCAATTCCCCGTGGTGTCCAGAAGTTTTACCGGCTGTGCGTCAGGAAGGTTCTGCGGCTGGGCTCAGTGTGTCAATATCCACCACGTGAGGAGGTGTGGCGGAAATTCAAAGCCCGGATATCTTCCCTTCGTGCGACCGGTATATTGTGAAATGCTGCTTCCGTTGTCCACCTGTTTTCGGCCGGGAATCTGGTCCCGCGGCCGGGCGGCACCGGCGCATTTCCTCGTCTATACGCTTGACGCTGAATCTAACGACGGTTGGTCGAGTCCTGATACAGCCTCGCCAGCGTCCGGCTGTACCGGCGCCCCGGTCCCTTCGGGGGGAGTGGCCGGTGGTCCGGCCGTCGGCCGCGCCGTCGTCGACGGCCGGCGCGGCGCTCCCGCTTCTCCATCTGGCTTCCACCAGGACCCGAGCCTTGGTTGAGCGCCTGCGCCCACGGTGAGCCAAGGAAGGAGGCGCTGTGGACGGTATGCACGGAGACGAGCGCGCAGTAGGCGCCGGACTCACCGCAGGGCCGCCCGTGACGGCGGCCGCTCAGTATTTTCCGGGGGACGACGTTCTCCCGGACCATCCGGTCGACCCGGAAGTCGCCCCGCTCTCCGGGGGCGGCACGGGGGCGCACTTGCAGGTGTGCCTCGTGGGCGCGGGGCCCAGAGGGCTCTCCGTACTGGAGCGGCTCTGCGCACAGGAGCGGAAGTCGCCCCGTTGGGACGCAGTGACGGTGCACGTCGTCGATCCGGATCCGCCGGGTTCGGGGCGCGTGTGGAGGCCTGCGCAGTCCCGGCACCTGCTGATGAACACCGTGGCCTCCCAGGTCACGGTCTATACCGATGCCAGCGTCCGGATCGACGGTCCGCTGGAGGAGGGGCCCAGCCTGCACGAGTGGGCCAAGGCCCTGGACATGGGCGCGCTCGAGGGCGTCGCGCATGGTGACTACGACGAGGAGATACTCGCCGAGGCGCACCGTCTGGGCCCCGACACCTATCCCACGCGAGCGCTGTACGGCTCCTATCTGACCTGGGCTTTCCGTCAGGTCCTCGCGTATGCCGCCACGCATGTGACGGTGCTCACCCACGCGGTACGGGCCGTCGCCCTCGAGGACGGGGGTTCTGGGCCCGCGCGGCCGCAGACCGTCGTGCTCGAGGACGGCACACGACTGACCGGGCTGTCCGCGGTCGTCCTCGCGCAAGGGCATGTGCCCGTACGGCTCAACGCCGTCGAAAGCGAGCTGACGGACTACGCCGCACGGTTCGGGCTGACCTACGTGGCCCCTGCCAACCCGGCCGATGTGGACCTGTCCGCCATCCGGCCCGGCCAGAACGTGCTGCTCCGCGGGCTCGGGCTCAACTTCTTCGACTACATGGCCCTGTTCACCCTCGGACGGGGCGGCGTCTTCACCCGGGTCGACGGCAAGCTGGTCTACCGTCCCTCGGGCGCCGAACCGCGCATGTACGCCGGATCGAGGCGCGGCGTGCCCTACCAGGCGCGCGGTGACAACGAGAAGGGCGCCCACGGCCGCTACTACCCCAAGCTCCTCACCGCCGAGTACATCGCTGCGCTGCGCGCCCGCGACGCCCACCGGGGGTCCATCGACTTCGTCTCCGACCTGTGGCCGCTGGTCTCCAAGGAGGTGTGCGGGGTCTACTACGCGGCTCTGCTCACCGAGCGGGGTGAACTCCCCTCCAAAGCGGCCGAGTTCACCGATCGGTATCTGCACGCCGAGCCGGGCGGGGCCGAGTACGAGCTGCTCGACGAGACCGGGATCCCCGAGGCCGAGCGCTGGGACTGGAAGAACGTGGCCCGCCCGTACGGCGATGCCGAGTGCCACGATCAGGCCGGCTTCCGCGCCTGGCTGCGCGGCCATCTGGACGAGGACGTCCGGCTGGCGCGCCAGGGCAACGTCAGCGGGCCGGTCAAGGCCGCGCTCGACGTCCTGCGGGACCTGCGCAACGAGCTGCGGCTTGCCATCGACCACGCGGGGCTGACCGCCGAGTCCCACCGCGGTGGTCTCGACCGCTGGTACACACCGCTCAACGCCTATCTGTCCATCGGTCCTCCGGCGTCCCGGATCGAGGAGATGGCCGCGCTCATGGACGCGGGCATCCTCGACGTGACCGGCCCCGGCATGCGTGTCACCGCCGACGCGCACGATCCGCAAGGTCCCTGCTTCACCGTCACCTCGAGCGTCATCCCGGACGTGCACGTGAGGGCCGCGGTGCTCATCGAGGCCCGCCTGCCGGAGATCGACCTCCGCTGTACGGCGGACCCGCTGATGAGCCAGTTGCTGCGTACCGGACAGTGCCGTCCGTACCGCATTCCCGGCGAGGACGGCGCGGACTACGAGACCGGCGGCCTCGACGTGTCCGAGCGGCCCTACCACCTGATCGACGCGCGGGGCGCGGCGCATCCGCGGCGCTTCGCCTACGGAGTGCCCACCGAATCCGTGCACTGGGTGACTGCCGCGGGAATCAGGCCCGGCGTCGGATCGGTCACTCTCGAGGACTCCGACGCCATCGCGGCCGCGGTCCTCGCGGTGTCCGGAGTGCCGCTGCCTCCGGGACCCGCGCGGGGTTCCCGGACCGGGGTCGAGGCCGCGGCCGTCGTGGCCCCGGCGTGAAGGCGGACGCATGACCTCCTCCTACAAGGCCCCGCACCCGGGAGCGTCCTTCGCCCACCTGGACGTGGGGCTGCTCTCGCCGGTCCGGGCGGGTACCCCCGTCGAGGCCGCCGTGAGCGACGGCGCCTGGCTGCAGGCGATGCTCGACGCCGAGGCGGGACTGGCACGCGCCCAGGCCCGCTGCGGCACCGTGCCCGCCCGTGCGGCGGAAGCCATCACGGCCGCCGCCCGCGCGGAGCTGCTCGACGTCCGGGAGCTCGCGCTCGCCGCACGCGAGACGGCGAACCCTGTCGTGGGTCTGGTCAAGGCGCTCACCACGGTGGTCGCCAAGCAGTCCCCGGAGGCCGCGGAGTACGTGCACCGCGGCTCGACCAGCCAGGACGTCTTCGATACCGGGGCGATGCTGGTGGCGGCGCGCGCTCTGCGGCTGATCGTCGCGGATCTGCGGGCCGTGGCCCTCGCGCTGGGCGACCTGGCGGCGGCGCACCGGGACACGGTGATGGCGGGGCGCACCCTGGCCCTCCACGCCGTGCCCACGACCTTCGGCCTCAAGGCGGCGGGCTGGCGTCAGCTGGCCCTGGACTCCGCCGAGCGCCTCAAACGGGTCGCCCACGGCGGGCTTCCCGTGGCGCTCGGCGGTGCGGCCGGAACACTGGCCGGCTATCTGCAGTACGCGGGGGAGGGCGCCGACCCCGCGCTCGTACTCGACGAACTCGGCGCCGCCTTCGCCGCCGAGACGGGCCTGGCCGCCCCCGTGCTGCCCTGGCACGCCCTGCGCACCCCAGTCGCCGACCTGGGGGCCGCCCTCGCCCACACCGCCGCGGCCCTCGGCAAGATCGCCGCTGACGTGCTGGTGCTCGCCCGCACCGAGGTCGGCGAAGTGTCCGAGCCGGCGGTCGACGGGCGGGGGGCCTCGTCGGCGATGCCGCACAAGCGCAACCCCGTGCTCGCGACCCTCATCCGCTCGGCGGCGCTGCAAGTACCCGCCCTGGCCACCGTACTCGTCCAGTGTCTGTCGACCGAGGACGAGCGCTCCGCCGGGGTGTGGCACGCCGAGTGGCAGCCGCTGCGCGAATGCCTGCGCCTCACCGGTGGCGCCGCGCACACGGCCCTCGAACTCGCGCGGGGGCTCACCGTCCACGTGGAGCGGATGCACGCCAATCTCGAGGCGACCGGCGGACAGCTGGTGTCCGAGCGGGTTTCGGCCGTTCTTGCCCCGCACCTGGGCAAGGCGGCCGCCAAGGAACTGCTGACCCGCGCCTCTCTCCTCGCCTCCGGGTCCGGCCGGCCGCTGGCCGACGTACTGGGCGAACTGCCGGAACTCGCCGGCATACTGAGCCCGGACCAGGCCGCGGCCCTGCTCGACCCGGCCGGCTACACGGGCGTCGCCGGTCCTCTGGTGGACCGGGCGCTCGCCGCGCCGGGGCCGGCGCGCGGTCCGGCGTCCTGACAGCGCCGGCGGGCGGGCCCCACCGCTTCGCACCTGCGCTCCACATCCGCTCGAGCCATGCTCGCGAATGCCTCGAAGTCTCTTCGAGACCCCGTCCTCGACCGGCCGAACCTCGCCCCACGCCCCGGCCGCAGGCCGCATTATGCAATCACGATGATCGGGAGGGGCAGCCGAGTTGAGTCTGGACGCACGTGTTGTCGACGGGGACAGCGGTCAAAGCCACGCCCTGGTGATCGGCGCGAGCCTGGCCGGACTGACGGCGGCGCGGGCCCTGGCCTACTCTGTGGACCGGGTCACCGTGATCGAGCGCGACTGGGTGCCGCGCGGACCCGCAAGACGCCGGGGCGTGCCCCAGGCGCGGCACACGCACAGCCTCACGGCCGCCGCCCTCCACGGCCTGGAGGAGCTGTTCCCCGGCATCGGCCGTGACCTGACCGCCGCCGGGGCGGTACGCGTACGCCTGCCCGGGGACATCCTGCTGCTCGGCCCGGGCGGCTGGCTGCCCCGGTTCGACTCGGACATGTCGATGCTGAGCGCCAGCCGCGATCTGATCGACGCTGTGATTCGCGAACGGCTGCGCGCCGAGCGGAAAGTCACCTTCCTTCAGGAGCACGAGGTCATCGCCCTGGAGCCCGGCCGCAACGACACCGTCACCGGCGTCTGGGTACGCCGGAAGGACCGGAAGGCGCCGGGCGGCTGGGCCGCCCGACACCTGATATCCGCCGACTTCGTGGTGGACGCCTCCGGGCGCGGATCCCGAGCCCCTCGCTGGCTTGCCGAGCTCGGCTACGAGACGCCCGGGGAAACCGTCACCGACGCCCGGACCTCCTGTGCCACCGCCCTGTTCGCGCCGCCGATAGGCCATGTCGCGGACTGGAAGAGCTTGTTACTCATGGCCGCGCCCGGCAACCCGCGCCAGGGCGTGCTCAACCCCGTCGAAGGCGGCCGCTGGTCGGTGTCGGTGGCGTCGAGCGGTGGTGAAGCACCCCCCGCCGACCACCAGGAGCTGCTGCGCGCCGCGGGCGTCCTGCGCCACCCGCTGCTCCGCGAGGTCATCGGCGCCGCCACACCGCTCGGCTCGGTCTACAGCAGCGGCCCCGTCGAGAACCGCTGGCGGCACTACGAGAGCCTGCGCCGCTGGCCCGACCAGTTCCTCGTCATCGGCGACGCCCTCGCCGTGCTGGACCCGGCCCACGGCCAGGGAATGACGCTCGCCGTACAGTCCGCCCTCGTCCTCGACCGGATGCTGACCAGCCACGGCACCACCATCGGCATCACCTACCGGCTGCGCCGGGACCTGGCCCGGCAGCTGGCCACCGCCTGGCGACTGAGCACCCGTAACCTGCACGCGGCCACGGACGACCAGGGGGCGCCGGCCGGACCGGGCGCCCGGATGGGCAGGAGCTACGCGGCCCGACTCGCGGCCGCCGCGACCACCGACCGGCACGCGGCGGCGCTGATGCTCGAACGGCTCCACGCGGTGGCCCCGTCCTCGGCGGAGCGGCGGCCCCGCGCGCTGATGGCCGCGCTCCGCGGCCGCCGCGGCCGGGTCCCCCCGGCCGTACCCAGTACCACCCACGGTCCGGACGCGCGAAAGCGCCGCTCCATCCCGGTCGAAGCACCCGCCATAGGGGTCTCCACCGGCGCCTCGCGGCTGCGGACCACGGGCTCGTCGGCGCAGTGGCCGACCGCGGAGCCCGCCGGGGACCGGCAGCGGCCCTGAGTACCTGTCACCCTGTCGGGCGGCAAGTTGTACCCGGGCGTGCGACGGGCGGAGCCCGGTCTTACGCTTCGGGTATGACGAGAGTGGACCGTTTAGCCGGTATAGGGCCTGACCACATTGCCCGGTGGTCGGCTAACACGAGTAACCCAGCTGGAAAATCAGGCCTGTTGCGGCCGAGTGGAATCGCCGTCGTCCAGAACGGCTCGCAACTCGCTCGAGAAACAGTCCAGTTACGACAGGGGTTCGGCTCAAGTGCGGTTGGCCGGCCGCGTCGCGTGTCGATAGCGTTCAAACCGCTCCAGGGCACGGGCCGGCTTGCGCCGCGGCAGGTCCCTTCCACGGCCGGCCGTTCACAGGCCGGACCGTTCGCGCCCGTGACAGCCGAGCGGCGAGGGGAGGGTGCGCGGGTATGAGCACGACCGACACAGCACCGCAGGACACGCGCACCACTGCGCCCAAGGGTGAGCGTCTGGCCGACTGGGCGGACTCGCGACTTGGTGCCTACAGCTTCCGGTTCCTGATCCGGAAGGTCTTTCCCGACCACTGGTCGTTCATGTTCGGTGAGATAGCGCTCTACAGCTTCATCATGCTGCTCCTCACCGGCGTCTGGCTCTCCCTGTTCTTCAACCCGAGCATGGGCGAAGTCGTCTACGACGGCCCGCAGACAGCGATGCAGGGCGTGAGGATGTCAGAGGCCTACGCCTCCACGCTCAAGATCAGCTTCGAGATCCGCGGCGGCCTGTTCATCCGGCAGCTGCACCACTGGTCGGCCCTGGTCATGATCGGCGCGCTCTGCATCCACACGCTGCGCCACCTCCTCACCGGATCGTTCCGCAAGCCGCGCGAGGCCAACTGGCTGATCGGCTTCACCATGCTCGTACTGGTCACCCTGGAGGGCTTCGTCGGGTACTCGCTCCCCGACGACCTGCTCTCCGGTACCGGCCTGCGCATCGCCGAGGGCGTCACGCTCGCCATTCCGGTGGTCGGCACGTACTTGACGCTGTTCCTGTTCGGCGGCGAGTTCCCGAGCTTCGACGTGATCCCCCGGTTCTACAGCATCCACATCCTGCTGATCCCGGCGATCGTCGCGGCCTTGCTCGTGGTCCACCTGATCCTGGTCTTCTACCACAAGCACACCCAGTTCCGGGGTCCGGGCCGCACCGAGCAGAACGTGGTCGGCCAGCCGCTGATGCCGCAGTACACGGCCAAGGCCGGTGGCTTCTTCTTCCTGGTCACCGGAGTGCTTGCGCTGATGGCGGGCATCGCCCAGATCAACCCCGTGTGGGTGTTCGGCCCCTACCGACCGGACCAGATCTCCCAGGGCTCACAGCCCGACTGGTACATGGGCTTCCTCGAAGGGGCGCTGCGCGCCATGCCGGCCTGGGAGTTCGTCATCCCCGGCGGCTACACCGTCAACATGGGCGTCCTGCTCCCGGCCGTCATCCTGCCGACGGTGATGATGGCCGTGATCGCGCTGTGGCCGTTCCTGGAGGCCTGGGTCACCGGGGACACGCGCGAGCATCACCTCCTCGACCGGCCGCGCGACCACCCCACGCGGACCTCGTTCGCCATCGCCTTCGTCGCTCTGTACCTGGTGCTGTTCTTCGGCGGCGCCAACGACATCCTGGCCGAGCGCTTCAACCTGTCCCTGAACTCGATCACGTGGGCCGTCCGCATCGGAGTCTTCGTCGTCCCGGCCCTGACGTACATCGTCACCAGGCGCATCTGTCTGGCGCTGCAGCTGCGCGACCGCGACAAGCTCCTGCACGGCCGCGAGACCGGAAAGATCCGGCGGCTGCCGCACGGCGAGTTCGTCGAGGTGCACGAGCGCCTCGACCGCGGACGGGAGTTCGCGCTGCTCTCCAGGGAGGAGTACAAGCCGCTGGAGGCTCCCGTGGCGGAGCAGGACGGCGTGCCGAACCCGCGGAGCCGCAAGGAGGCGCTGCGCTACCAGCTCAGCCGCTGGCTCTACGGCGGCCAGGTCGCGAAGCCGACGAGGGAGCAGATGCGGGAGGCGCTGGAGCACTTCGGGCACGGCTCCCAGGAGCACGCCTCGATTCCCGAGCAACTGGAGACCGCCAAGGTCCCCGCCGAGAGGCGGGAAGCGGGCCGGGAAGACTGACCCGGCGGTCCGACGCGTAGCGGCGGACCGGCCAAGACGGCGCGGGTGATCAGGAGACGGTCACCCGCGCCGTCGTCGTTTCCGGCACGCGCGCTCCCCGGCCGACGCGGCGGGGTTCCCCACACCTTCTTCCCCTTACGGCTTCCGGCGCCGGCGCCGGACCATTCACGGAGGCACGATGAGCCGTACGCCATGGCGCCGAAACGTGCCCCGGGCGGAATCCATCACCCGGGTGCGCACCGGCCTGACGCAGGACGTGCGGGGCCGCGAGCGCCGCTACATCGCGGCGATGCTGGTGCGCAGTGTCTGCGTGCTGCTGATGGCCGCCACTTGGAACCGATGGCCCGTGCTCGCCGTGTGCGCCCTGGTCGGCGGAGTCGTCATACCGTACGTGGCCGTGGTGGCCGCCCAGGCGGGATGGACCCAGCAGCGGGGTCTGCGGCCCACGCTGGTGAGGGTCGCCGAAGACCCGACCGCTCACACCGCCCAGGCCGCGCGCGTTCCGCTCGAACCCACCCTGATCCTGCCGCCGGAGGGGAACCCGGCCGGCTGATCCCGACCGGACGCGCTCGGTTCTGCGGCTGCCCGGAATGCCGAGAAGACCCTGCCGAGGCTTCGACAGGGTCCAGGGGAAGGGCACCGGGCGGGGCCCGCCGGGTGTGGTCCGGGGTGCGCGTCCGCCCGGCGGCTCAGTGACCGGCCTTCTGCGGCGTCAGGTCCCGCCAGGGACGGCAGAGCGCCGCGAAACAGACGAGCGCGGCCACCGCGCTGCCCAGCTGGACGGCGGTCATGGGCGCCGCCGAGCTCTTGCCCCCCACCCCGACGAGCAGGGAGGCGATCGCCCCCACGGCGTAGCACGAGGTGCCGAGCAGTGCCGAAGCGGAACCGGCGGCATGCGGCGAGCGCATCAGGGCGAGCGCATTCGTGTTGGGGAGGATCAGGCCCAACGCGGGTGTGAGGACGAAGAGGCCGACCGCGATCGGAACCAGGCCCACGGTGCCGAAGACGCCCCCCGCCATCATCAGCAGCGCCACGCCGGCGAGGACGACCACGACGAGCCCGAGCCCGAGCGCCCTTTCGAGGCGGACCCTGCCGACGAGGATCTTGCCGTTGATCTGGCCGACGATCAGAAGGCCGAGCGCGTTGATGGCGAAGATCAAGGAAAACGTCTGCGGGGAGGCCCCGTACACCTCCTGGATCACGAAGGGGGAAGCGGCGATGTACGCGAACAGCGTGCCGAATATGAAGCCGTTCGTCAGGACGTAGCCGGTGAAGACGCGATCGGCGAAAAGCCCGCGCATCACCCACAGCGCGGCGCGCACACCACCGGTCTGCCGTCGCTCGGGGACGAGGGTTTCCGGCAGCCGGCGCCAGACCAGCAGGGTGAGGGCGGCGCCGATCACGGTGAGGACGACGAAGATGCCCCGCCAGTCGGTGACCCGCAGCACCTGGCCGCCGATGATGGGCGCGATGATCGGGGCAAGACTCGACACCAGGAGCAGGGTGGAGAAGAACCGGGCCATCTCCAGACCGTCGTACATGTCCCGTACGACGGCCCGCGCGATGACGATCCCGGCCGCGATCGTCACGCCCTGCAGCAGCCGGAAGGCGATCAGCACCTCGGCGGTGGGCGCCAGGGCGCAGATCGCGGTGGCGAAGACGTAGGCGACCAGGCCGATCAGGAGTGGTCTGCGCCGCCCCAGCCGGTCGCTCATCGGGCCGACCACGATCTGGCCGAGCGCCATGCCGGTGAGGCACGTGGTCAGGGTCACCTGGATCGTGCTGGCGGACGAGTCGAGGCCGCGGGTGACCTCGGGGAGGGCCGGGAGGTACATGTCCATCGACAGGGGTGGCACTGCGGCGAGTGCGCCGAGGATGAAGGTGACAAGGAGCCCTGTCTTGCGCGGAGCCGGGGCTCCGTCGGCCGGTGCGTGGCTGTCCGGTACCAGCCGTGTCGCCGCTCGGACCCGCTCACTTTCCGGGGTGGATTCCCCGGCGCGCTGTGACATTTGGTCCCTCCACGTGTAGTTGCACTACGTCAGTCATCGATGGTGTCAGTGGGCCCCTACAGAACTGGTGGGGAGCGGCTGGCGCATCGATCCTGCCGTCGCGGTACGTCGGCGGGCGGACAGTAGGGTGCGGTGGATCCGGACCGGTGGGCCAGAGGTGGCCCTCGTAGCCGGGCTGCCCAACTCTTCGCCCCACACCCACAGTTGGCGTGACCTACATCACTTTGGGCTGGCCTTGGCGCCCCGCCGGTATCCGTGTCACTATTTGGGCACGCCTTCCATGCCCAAAAGCCGCCACGCGGCATGGGCGTGAGCGCCGAATCCACCGGCCTGTACAGGCGATACCCGAGTCCGTTCTGCTTGAGCGGCGCCGCCCCGACTGCCCGCGGGGCGCCCGAGAGGCTTCAAGCCCCGGACGTCGGCGAAGACCCGCGGGCACCCCGGCCTGATGTGCAGCCGGTCCTGCCCGGATCTGCGTACGCCGTGTCCGTGCGTCAGCCGCCGTCCCGCCCAAGTGGCCCGTTCCCCCGCCGGCCCGACCGACAGCACGCAGTCGGTCGGGCCGGTGCGCGTCGTGCCCCACACAAGCTGCTCGCAGCCGTCGCCGTGCTGCACGAATGCGCCCGGCGGGTCCCCGGAACCGCTCGCCTCCGCTCACGCGGGGCCGCACCGGGGATGTGCGAACGACTCTTCACGTGCAGAAGGCAGACTCTAGAGAAAGTAGACCAAGATATGCCCAGGCTCTGCAAGCCCGCGGTGAATGCTCCGGAACACATCATCACGATGGAAGAGACTCTGGAGTTCGCCGAACGAGCTCATGCCGGGAAGCCGCAGCTTCCCCTGGCGCTTCGGCTGATCCGGAACACGGGAGTGAAGAAGCGGCACCTCGTGCAGCCCATCGAGCAGACCCTCAGCCACCCGGGTCTGACCGAGCGCAACCGGATCTACGAGGTCGAGTCGAAGAAGCGGGTGCCCGCGGTCGTCGAAGAGGCCCTCAAGAACGCCGACTTGGCGGCGCGCGAGGTCGACGCGATCATCTACGTGTCCTGCACCGGGTTCCTCATGCCGTCGCTGACCGCGTGGCTGATCAACCGGATGGGATTCCGGTCCGACACGGTCCAGATCCCGATCGCACAGCTCGGCTGCGCCGCGGGTGGCGCGGCGGTCAACCGCGCCTACGACTACAGCCTGGCCCACCCCGGAGCCAACGTGCTGATCGTGGCCGCCGAGTTCTGCTCCCTGTGCTACCAGCCCGACATGGACGACATCGGTTCGCTGCTGTCCGACGGACTCTTCGGCGACGCGGTCGCCGCCGCCGTCGTGCGCGGCCACGGCGGTGTCGGCATCGAGCTGGAGCGCAACGCCTCCTACCTCATTCCCAACACCGAGGACTGGATCTCGTACTCCGTCCGCGACACCGGCTTCCACTTCCAGCTGGACCGACGGGTGCCCGGCACGATGGAGCCGCTGGCCCCGGTCCTGCGCCAGTTCGCCGGCGAGCACGGCTGGGACGCCGGCAGCCTCGACTTCTACATCGTCCACGCCGGCGGCCCGCGCATCCTTGACGACCTCGCCAAGTTCCTCGAGGTCGACCGCAAGGTGTTCCGCCACAGCTGGGCGACCCTCAGCGAGTACGGCAACATCGCCAGCGCCGTCGTGTTCGACGCTGCGCGCCGCCTCTTCGAGGAGGACCCGCCGGCCATCGACGCCAAGGGCCTGATCGCGGGCTTCGGCCCGGGCATCACGGCCGAGATGGCGCTGGGGCGGTGGGCCGTCGGCTCTCCCGACGAAATCGAGTGAGGCCCAAGGGGTGCTCAGGCACCCTCGATATCGAAGAGTTCACGCGGACAAGGAAGCGATTCGCATGAGTGGCCTCATCCTGCCCCCGGGGCAGGGACGCAAGCTGATCACCAAAGCGCAGGAGGTGACCTTCAAGGCCACCAAGGCGGACGGGTCGGACGTGTCGATCTTCGAGGTGATCGTGCCGCCCGGTTTCGACGTGGGCGCGCACGTCCACGCGGATTCCCAGGAGTTCTTCTACGTCCTGGAGGGCGAGCTGGAGGTCATGGCCTTCGAGCCGGCCCTGCGCACGGAGGACTCCTGGCACGACTGGGAGTCCCCCGAGGGCGACCAGGCCGTCCGGGCGACCGAGGGCGCCTGCATGTTCGTTCCGCCCGGGACTCCCCACGCGTTCCGGAACGCCTCGGACAAGCCGGCGCGCATGCTGTTCCAGTGCCTCCCGTCGCCGTACCACGAGACGTACTTCGAGGAGATCGCGGAGATCTGGGCAGCGGGCGGGATCGTGGATCCGCAGGCCATCGAGGAGCTTCGCAGGCGTTACGACGTCAATCAGCTCACGCCGTTGCGCTACGACCCGCCCACCCTCCATCCCCAGTCGGAAACCAAGCGCGGAGCGTAAACGCAGATGAGCAGGATAGACACGATTCCCCTGGTTCACGCGAGCCTGGGAGAGCGGGAACTGGCGGCGGTCGCCGAGGTGTTCGCCTCGGGCTGGCCGGCCGGCCAGGGCCCGAAGGGCAAGCAGCTCGAGACCCTGCTGGCCCAGCGCTACGGGGCCGGCGACGCGGTCGCCGTGAGCAACGCGGGTGCCGCACTGCACCTGGCCATGCTCTCGCTCGGTGTGAAGCCGGGCGATGAGGTGATCGTGGCCGACTACACCTTCCCGGCGCCCGCCCACGCGGTGCGCTACGTAGGAGCGACCCCGGTCTGCGCCGACGTCCGCGCCGACACCGGCACCGTGGACCCGAAGGCGGTGGAGGCCCTCGTCGGTCCGCGCACCGTGGGCATGATCGTGGTCGACACGCTGGGCATTCCCGCGGACTACGCGGAACTCCAGGCGATCGCGGACCGCCACGGGCTGTTCATCGTCGAGGACGCGGCCTGCGCGGTCGGTGCGACGTACCAGGGGCGCGAGGCCGGTTCGCTGGCCGAAGTGGCCGTCCTCTCCTTCCACGGTCGCAAGGGCGCCACGAGCGGTGAGGGCGGGGCCCTGATCACCGCGGACCCGGCGATCGGCAAGGACGCGCGCATGCGCGCGTCCTTCGGCATCGGCAGCATCTTCGACATGTCCCAGGTCGTCGGCCTGCCGGTCGCCGAGTTCACCGAGGTCGGCTACAACTTCAAACTGTCGGACATCGCCGCGGCGATCCTGCAGGTCCAGCTGGGGCGGATCCCCGAGCTGCTGGAGCGGCGCAACGCCGTCGCGGCACGCTACGCCGAGCACTTCGCCGACGAGGAGCTCCTCGCGGTGCCGTTCGTCCCCGAGGACCGCACCCACGCCTGGCAGTCCTACATCGTGACGCTCGATGCCGGCGTGGACCGTGCGGGGGTGGCCACGGACCTGCGCGCCCAGGGCATCGGATGCGGCCACGGCGCATGGGCGACGCACGTGCAGCCCGTGTTCCGGACCGACCAGACGTGCCCGGTGTCGCTGGACCTCTTCCAGCGCAACCTCGCCATCCCCATGCACGCCGAGCTGACCATGGACCAGGTCGACCAGGTCGCGGCAGTGCTCCGTACGGCGGTCCGGGCCCACTCGAAGTCCGGCCGGCGTGCCGCATAGCGCACGGCTGCGTCAGCCGCCCGGCCGGACGCAGCACCCCGCGTAACGCGGCAGGCCCGTCCTGACCGCGTACGCGGGTGAGCCTTCGCAGGTCGTCATCGTCAACGTTCCGCGTCGTGCGTCCCCCCGCCTCGCAACGCGCCCCCAGAAGGAGACAGTCCCCATGAAGGGCTCTACGGCCTACAAATCGATACAGAAGCGCGGCCTTCACATCGGTCTTCTGCCGGAGATGGCCGCGGCCGTGAACGGGGGGACGCCGATCACCCTGGACCACGACCTGGACGTCCTGCCCGAGGTGGGACGTCGTCTGACGGTGGCCGAGTACGCCGGGCACGTGGACGACCTGGCGGGCCGCCTGTGGGCGGCCGGTGTCCGGCCCGACGAGCACGTCGTGCTCTACAAGACGGCCAACGCCGACCACTGGATGCTCGCCGCCGCGGTGTCGCGCATCGGCGCGATCGTGGTGAACCTGTCACCGGCCCTGGACCCCGCGACCGTGGGCGTCCTGCTCCAGCGGGTGGGAAAGCCGACCCTGCTCACCGACGGGGTCAAGTTCGACGTCCTCGCCGAGCTCCCGCTGTCGGACCTCACCCAGCGGGTGATCACCTCGGCCGGCGACCGTCCGGGGACCGTCTCGCTGGCCGAGCTCGCCGGATCGCCGCGGGTCAAGCCGGTGGTCCGGCCGATCGACGCGGCCGCCGTGATCACCCACACCTCGGGCACCACCGGCATCCCCAAGCTCGTGGTGCACACCGCCCGCACCCAGGGCATCCGCCTCGTACCTCAGTGGCGACTGCTCTCCCTGATGCGCAAGAAGGAGACCGTCGCGATCCACGTGCCCTTCGTGCACTCGCGGATGGTCGCGGCGATGTCCCTGGCACTCCTCAAGGAGTACCCGGTCCTGCTCATGCGGGAGACGGCTCCCGCCGACGTCGCCGAGCAGTTCATCAAGCACCGGCCGGCGTTCATCGAGGCGCTCCCCAACTCGTTCATGGAGTGGGAGGGGCTCGCCGATGACCCCCGCGCGCCCTTCGGGTCGGTGAAGGTCTTCAGCAGCACGTTCGACGCGATCCACCCCGGGACGATGAGCACGCTGCTCAAGGCGTCCTACCGGCGGGGGGCCCTGTTCTTCCAGATCTACGGGCAGAGCGAGGTCGGTCCGGCCGTCGGCCGCGCCTACTTCCGCAACTCCGCACACAAGGCGAACGGGCGCTGCGTCGGCTGGGCCATGCCCAACGGCGCTGCGAGGATCCGCGTGGTGAGCCGCGACGGGAAGACCCCGTCCGAGACGAACCCCGGCCGCATCGAGGTCGCGTGGGACGGTCTGGCGAAGACCTACTTCGGCGAACAGGACCGCTACGACAGCAACCGCCAGGGCGAATGGTGGGGAACCGGCGACGTCGGCTACCGCACCAAGTTCGGCTGCCTGCACATGCTCGACCGGGAGATCGACATGATCCCCGGGGTGCGCAGCTCCCTGGAGGTCGAAGACGTCGTGCTCAGCAAGCTCGCCGAGCTGAGCGAGCTGGTCCTGGTGCAGGGCCCGAACTCCGAGGCGATCCCGGTCATCTGCACCGTCGACGACAAGCCCCTGGACCGGGACCGCTGGCGCGCTGCCGTCACCGCGTTCCCCCAGCTCGCCGACCCCGTCCAGATCCCGCAGGCCGAACTGCCCCGGACCGCGACGCTGAAGGTACAGCGCGTCGCACTGGCCCGCCGGTTCGAGCAGAAGGCGGGAGATCACGCGTGACCCGTCACCAGCTCGCCCAAGGAGATACGCAGTGACTACCGAAGTGACCTCCTGGCCGGCTGCCGGCCAGGAGGCGGGCACCTCAGTGGGCCGCATGACCGATGATCTGCTGGAACGGGTGGAGTCCAAGCTGCGCTCGTTCCTGGCGGCCGAGCGCGAGCTCTACGCCGAGGTCGACGACCGGGCGGTCGCCGCCATCGACGCGCTGACCGATCTGGTGACGGCGGGCGGCAAGCGGATCCGTCCCATGTTCTGCATCACCGGGTACCTCGCCGCCGGCGGCGACCCGGACGACCCGGGGATCGTCGCGGCTGCCGCGGGGCTGGAAATGCTGCACGTCTCGGCCCTCATCCACGACGACGTCCTGGACAACTCCACCCAGCGGCGCGGGCAGCCGACCGTGCACCGGGCCCTTGCGGAACTGCACGAGTCCAGCGGCTGGCGGGGTGAGCACCGGC
Organism: Streptomyces sp. NBC_01298; assembly: GCF_035978755.1. Lineage (NCBI taxonomy): Bacteria > Bacillati > Actinomycetota > Actinomycetes > Kitasatosporales > Streptomycetaceae > Streptomyces > Streptomyces sp. NBC_01298. Next base: position 33,868 of record NZ_CP108416.1, on the reverse strand, counting down.
GGTTCGGCGAGGGTCTGGCGATCCTCATCGGCAACCTCGCGCTCGTCTACTCGGAGCAGCTGGTCTCCCAGGGACCGCGAGAGATGTTCGCCGAGTGGCACAGGCTGCGCTCCGAGGTGAACATCGGTCAGTACCTGGATGTCTCCGCGGCCGCGGAGTTCTCGGTCGACATTCGGCTCTCCCGCCTGATCGCCCTCATCAAATCCGGTCGCTACACCATCCACCGTCCGTTGGTGATGGGAGCGAGCGGGGCGGGCCGGGCCGACCTCGCCGCCGCCTTCGCGGAGTACGGAGAGGCGGTGGGCGAGGCGTTCCAGCTCCGCGACGACCTGCTGGACGCCTTCGGGGACTCCAGGGAGACCGGCAAGCCCACGGGTCTCGACTTCCGGCAGTTCAAGATGACCCTCCTGCTGGGCTGGGCGATGCAGCGGGACGAGCACATCCGCACCCTGATGACGGAGCCCGGGCACACGCCTGAAGAGGTGCGCCGCCGTCTTCAGGACACCGGTGTTCCCCTGGAGGTCGAACGGCACATCGCCCGCCTCGTCGAACAGGCCTGTGCCGCGATCGCGGACGCGCCCCTCGCCCCGGTGTGGCGTGGCGAGTTGGCCGACATGGCCGTGCGCGCCACCTACCGCAACAGCTAGCCGTAGCGTGGTCCAGTGTCGACAGACCGCTTGTGCTGTTTTGGGGTACAGTCGCCGGACGCGGTGCCCGGCCCGCGCCGGTCGTTCCCCGCGCCCCGGCTCCGCGGGACCGTGATCAGGAGCCTGTCATGGAGCACTTAGTGCAGCGGGCCGTCGCCGTGATCCGAGAACGCTTCGCGGAGCCGCTGAGCCTCGAGGATCTCGCACAGAGCGCGATGGTCAGCAAGTACTACTTTCTAAGGGTTTTCACCAGGGTCACCGGGGTCACGCCAGGACGGTTCCTGAGCGCCGTGCGGCTCCAGGAGGCCAAGCGGCTCCTGCTGAGCACCTCACTCAACGTCTCGGACGTCGCGACGCGGGTCGGCTACAGCAGCGCGGGCAGTTTCACCCGCCGTTTCACCGAATCGGTCGGGCTCTCCCCGACGCAGTACCGGAAGCTGTCCCTCGGTTCGGGCTGCGAACCGCTGGAGCCCGCCTTGTGCGAAGTGGTTCCGGCCTCCTCCGTACTGCTGCCCCAGGCACGCTCCACCGGCTCAGTCACCGGGGTGCTGCGCACCTCCGGGGTCAGGCTCTCGACCGTCTATGTCGGAGCCTTCGACGGCGTGATACTCCAGGGCGTCCCCGCGTCCTGGAGCAACGCGTCCGCATCGGGCCGCTTCACGCTGGCCCGGGTTCCCACGGGTACCTGGTACATCCATGCGGTGGCCCTCGGCAGGCCTCCCGGCAGTACCGCCGATGAGGATCCGACTCTTCTCATGGCCACCGTGGGCCCGGTACCGGTGGCGGGCGATACGGGGAAGTCCCTCGACATCACCCTGTCCCCCATGGACTGGACCCGGCCGCCGATCCTCTCCGCACTGACGGGCATCGCCCCGCAGGCGATCGCGGCCTGACCCCACCGGGTCCGATCCAGGACCGTGCGGCCCCTCTGTCGGATTCCCCTCCCCCTCGCCGCCCTGGCCTGCCTGCTCACCACCCACCCGCACCGGGCTCGCAGAGATCATCGGCCAACGGAGACAGAACGCATGAATACGCATCAGACCACTTCTCTTCTCATAGGCCTGGCCGCCATCGTGCTGCTGGCACGCCTGTGCGGCATGCTGGCCCGGAGGCTCGGTCAGCCGGCGGTCGTGGGCGAGGTCGTGGCCGGCATTGCCCTGGGCCCGACCTTGTTCAACGGAGCGCTCTCCGACACCCTGTTCCCGGTCGGCACCAGACCGCTGCTCAGCGCCCTCGCCGCGGTGGGCATCGCGGTCTTCATGTTCATCGTCGGCCTCGAGGTGGACGCCGCGCTGCTCCGTGGCAATGGAAGCCTGGCCGCCACCGTCTCGTTCGGCTCCATCATGGTGCCCTTCGGCCTCGGCATGCTCCTCGCGTTCTTCCTGGCGGACGACTACGGGACCGCCGACACCACGGCGTTCATGCTCTTCATGGGCATAGCCATGGCCATCACGGCCTTCCCGGTGCTGGCCCGCATCCTCACCGACCGGAGGATGACCAACACCACGCTGGGGGCGATGGCGATCGCCTGCGCCGCGATCGGCGACGTCCTTGCCTGGATCCTCCTCGCGGGCGTCGTCGCCTTCAGCGGCCCGTCCGGCTCCGATCAGTGGCGCATGCTCCTGGCCGTCCCGTACCTGCTGGTCATGCTCTTCGTGCTGCGCCCCCTGCTGAACCGCCTCGCGGCCCGCCGGCCCGAACGGCTCCGGCTCACTCCCACGATGTTCGCCTGCGTACTCGCGGGCCTGCTGCTGTCGGCCGCGGCCACGGAATGGGTCGGGCTGCACTACATCTTCGGCGCGTTCCTCTTCGGCGCGATCCTGCCGCGCACCGGCACCGGGCCGCTTCGCGCCCAGGTGCACGACCAGCTCGGGCAGATGACCTCCATCCTGCTGCTGCCGGTGTTCTTCCTGGTCTCCGGTCTCCAGGTCGATCTCTCGAAACTGGACATGGGCGGTCTGGGCGCCCTGGCGCTGATCCTGCTCGTGGCCGTCGGCGGCAAGTTCGCCGGCGCGTTCTTCGCGGCCCGGCTCAACCGGCTGCCGGTCCGGCAGTCCGCCGCACTCGCCACGCTGATGAACACCCGTGGCCTGACCGAGCTGATCGTCCTGAACGTCGGCCTGCAACTGGGCTTCCTCGGGAAGGACCTCTACTCGCTCATGGTCGTCATGGCCGTTGTCACGACCGGTATGACGGGCCCGCTGCTCAACTGGATCCTCGGCCGCCCGAAGACCGGTGACGCGGAGCAGAAGTCCCACGTGCCCGAGTCCGCCACCGGGGCGGCGGCCGTACGCACGACCGTCTGACGTCCCGTCCGGCCCCGGCACCCTCCGCCCCACGCGTCACCTGGACCTCCCCGCGCCCCACACAGCTTCAGAGGAAAGAGGCCGCCGCCCATGAGCACGGATCTCTCGGCCAGACCGAGCCCACAGCAGTTCATCGACCAGCGGCCGATGGGCCGTCGGCAGCGGACCATCGTGACCGTGGGTCTGCTCACGATGGTGGCCGAGGGCATGGACACCACCATCGCCGCCTTCGTCTTCCCCAGGCTCAAGGAGGACTGGGGCATCGACGGCCGGGCCGTGACCGCGACCGTGGGACTGGGCGTCCTGGCGATGATCATCGGCGGCCTGGTCGCCGGCCCCCTGGCCGACCGCTACGGTCGTCGGCTCGTGACCCTCGTGGGCACCGCCACCTTCGGAGTGGGCACGGCCGCCATGGGACTCGCTCCGGGCATCGGCCCGTTCACCGGGCTGCGGATCCTGGCCTGCCTCGGGCTCGGGGCGGTGCTGCCGACCGTGATGGCCCTCGTGGCGGACTGGATGCCCGCCGGGCGCAGGGTCCAGATGGTGGCACTGGCCTTCGCCGGAGTGACGGCCGGCACCATGCTCGGCGGGCTTCTCGCCGCCGTGCTCGTCCCTTCCTTCGGCTGGGAGACCCTGCTGGTGGCGTGCGGGATCGTGCCGCTGCTGCTGATTCCCGCGATCGTGCGGTTCGTGCCGGAGTCCGTCAGTGTCCTGACGGCCCGCAAGCGGCCGCCTCAGGAACTGCGCGCCGCCCTCGAGGCCGTGATCCCGGACGCGGACCTGTCCGGCGTGGACTGGGAGCGCAGTGCGGTGCGCGAGAGTGCGCGGACCGCCCCTCGGGAAATCTTGTCCCGGGGATCGCGGCGCATGACCGTTCTGCTGTGGCTGAGCTTCTGCCTGGGGCAGGGGGTCGCGTTCGTGATCGTCACCTATCTGCCCGAGCTGGCCGAGCACGCGGGTCTCACGGAGTCCAAGGCGGCGGTGTCGGTCGCCGCGTTCGGGTGGGGCGGTCTGGTCGGACAGCTCTCGGTGTCCTTCGTGCTCAAGCGGTTCGACCGCTTCGGGGTCCTCACCGTCCTGTGGGTGCTGACCGCGGCCGGGCTGGCCGCGGCGGCGCTGACGGCCGGGCAGTTCGTCGGGCTTCTCCTGACGGCCTTCCTGCTCGGGCTCTGCCTCCCGGCGGCCACCTCCGTGCTCCAGGCGATCACCGTGGTCGCCTATCCGCCGGCCGCGCGCGCCACTGGTGTGAGCTGGGCAAACAGCGCCGGCAAGGTGGGTCCGCTGGTCGGAGGTGTTCTCGGCGGTCTCATGGTCGACGCCGACTGGTCACTGACCAAGGTGCTCCTCGTCCTCGCCGCGCCGGTTGCCGTCGCGTTCCTGGCCGCGCTGATGCTGCGGGTGCGCGGGCGTGGGCAGCGGGAGGACGCGCACCCCGTCGTGGCCAGTCCGCTCGGCGACCTGGTCTCCGAGCGGGCCTGACCGCGTGGAGCATGGCCGGCACGTTCCCGAGGTGTGGGGACGTGCCGGCGGGCCGCTCCCGGGGACACGCGAAATCCACAAAATTGTCATGCTCACCTCAGTTGTTGGCCGAGCCTGAGCCGATCAATACTCCAGTTACTCTCAAGTGAGAGCTGCTACCATTTCACTATGGCTCTCAAAAATCGCTGGTTGGCGCTGATCGGTCTGACGATCAGCGTCCTCGTCATCGGATTCGATACGACGATCCTGAATGTCGCGCTCCCCACCCTCGCCGCCGAAACCGGCGCCTCCGCGGGTCAGCTGCAGTGGATCATCGACTCGTACGCCGTCGTCTACGCCGCCGCGATGCTCCCCGCGGGCTTCCTCGGCGACCGCTTCGGCCGGCGCAAGATGCTGGTCACCGGACTGGTGATCTTCCTCGGCGGCTCCGTCGTAGGGATGCTCGTGGACAGCCCGGGCGCTCTCATCGGAGCGCGTACGGTCATGGGTCTCGGCGCCGCGCTGATCATGCCGCTCACGCTGTCGACCATCCCGACCCTCTTCAAGGGCGCGGAGCAGACCAAGGCGATCGCGATCATCACCATGGGCGTCTCGATCGGCATGCCGCTCGGACCCCTGCTCAGCGGCTGGCTCCTCGAGAACTTCTGGTGGGGCTCGGTCTTCGCCGTCAACGTCCCGCTGGTGGCCATCGGCATCGCCGCCACCGTCCTGCTGATCCCCGAGACCAAGGACGCGTCGGCTCCCAAGGTCGACATCATCAGCACGCTGCTGGGCATGGCCGGTCTCGGCGCCTTCGTCTACGGCGTCATCGAAGGCCCCGGGAAGGGCTGGGGGGACCCCATCGTCCTCGCCTCGATCGTGGGCGGTCTGCTGATGCTGGCCGGTCTCGTGCTGCGCGAACAGCGACAGCCCCGCCCGATGGTGGACCTGGAGCTGTTGCGCAACCCGTCCTTCCGATGGAACACGATCTTCCTCATCCTGGGCATGTTCGTGTTCATGGGCCTGATGTTCGTCCTGCCGCAGTACCTCCAGGTCATCCAGGGCCACGATGCCCTCGGCACTGGTGTGCGCCTGATGCCGCTCATGGTCGGCATGATCGTCGTCGCCAAGATCGTGCCGCCGCTCACCATCAAGCTCGGTACGCGTCCGCTGGTGGTCGCGGGCCTGCTCATCATGGCTCTGGCGATGTTCCTCGGCAGCACCACGGACACGGGGACCGGCTACGGCTTCACCGTGACGTGGATGATCCTCACCGGCCTCGGCGTGAGCCTCGTGATGGTGCCGGCCCTGGACACCGCCCTCGCCGTACTGCCCAAGGGCAAGGAGGGCACAGGAAGCGGCCTGAACACCACCTTGCGCCAGGTGGGAGGCGCGATCGGTATTGCCCTGCTGGGCAGCGTGCTCAGCGCCGTGTTCACCAACAAGATCGACACCAGCGGGCTGCCGCCGGAGGCGGCCGAGACCGCCAAGGAGTCCGTGGTCGCCGCACAAGCGGTCGCCGCACGGCTCAACCTGCCCCAGCTGGCGGAGTCGGCCCAGTCCGCCTTCGTCAACGGCATGAGCACGGTCCTGCTGGTCTGCGGCATCGCCGGTGTCGCCGCGGCCGCCCTCGCAGCCCTCAAGCTGCCGGACAGCCGTAAGATGAAGGCCGCGGCCGAGCCCGGGGACCAGCCCCTGCTCGAGTCCCTGTCCGGCTCGGTGGACGGTGCGTGACAATGAGTCCTATGCCCTCTCCCGTGACCAGCGCACCGACATCACCGGCGACGACCGTCGCTGAAGCAGGCCTCGGCCTGCGCGAACGCAAGAAGCTGCGTACGCGCCAGGCGATCCGTGAGGCGGCCCGTCGGCTGATCGACGAGCGAGGGTACGACAACACCACCATCGAGCAGATCGCGGCCGCGGCCGAGATCTCGCCGAGCACCGTCTTCCGGTACTTCCCCAGCAAGGAGCACATCGTCCTGACGGACGACTACGCCAACTTCAGCATGGCCTTCCTGCGCGAGCGCCCTGCGCAGGAGCCTCCGCTGGCCGCGCTGAGGGCGGTGGTGACCGAGATGGTGCGCAGGCTCTCCGGGGAGTTCAGCGAGGAGTACCGCTGGCGGCGGGCGCTCGTGCGCCAGGTGCCGGCGATCCGGGCTCTCGTGGGTGAGGAGCAGGACAGGTGGATCGAGTCCGTGAGCGAGGTGTTCGCCGAACGGTCCGGCCTGACGGCGGACAACCTCGAGCTTCGCGTCCTGGTCGGAGCGATGACGGGCGCCTTCCACCAGGTCCTGTGGGGAGACCACCCCGAGGACACCGATCTGGTGGAGATGATCGGACGCGCCCTGTCGGTGCTGGAGCACCCCGCAGCCGTCGGACGCCCGGCCGAGAACGGGCCCGGCGACGTGTGACGCGGTGGATCCGTGCGTGAGACGGCCCCGGTACTCGAAACCTTGAGTTCTAGTGATCGTCGCAACCAGGTGTCGGTGGGCACAAGAAGCTTCGCAAGGAGCGGGAGCGATGCTTGCTGCTCGTGGGCCAAGGGCTGAGCAACCGAGAAGCATGCAAGACCGTCGGCATCAGCGAACGGACCGGCCGGGAGCGGCGCAATGGCCCGTCGGCTCCGACGCGGTTTCGGCCGCCTGTGCGATCAGCGCAGGCGGCCGACTCGTCGCCGTCACGGTGCTCGCGTGAGGCCTCCGGACCACGCAAGACGCTCGGCCGGGAAGCCCCGGCCGAGCGTCTTGCGTGAACTGCCCAGCTTTTTCAGGTGTGGCGGGGACGTCAGTGCTTGACGTTGCCCTCGACCTGGCGCTTCACGAACTCGTGGGCCATGTCGCCGAACTTCCGGCCGAACTCGAGGGAGCGCTCGACCGTCGTGCCGAAGTGGACGCCGGCGTCCACGCGGCTGCGGGCGCACGCCTTGTCGAGGTCGGTGAACGTGTTGAAGTGGATCTTCAGGTCCTTGGCCGGAGCGATGCCCGGCTCGACCAGCATGGAGCCGGCCGCGAAGTCGATCGTCCAGTCGAGTTCGTCGGAGCCGAAGTAGCGCCGGGCCGTCTGCGAGCCCGCGGCGCAGATCGACGTGGAGCCCGAGGGGTACTCGGGGTGGTCGCTGACCGGCAGGTAGCTGGACCACTCGGAGGCGCGGATGTTGGTGACCGTGCCCTTGCCCGGGCCGCCCCAGGCGGTGATGCGGCGGTTGCCGTACACGTGGCGGACCGCGGTGACCGGGCGCACCGCGTCGTACTTGTGCTTCTGGTGCCAGGCGGCGATCAGGGTGTCGAAGGTCGCCAGGATGCTCTGGAGCGTCCAGTGGGCCCACTCGAAGATGTCCATCGCGTTGACCTTGTCGTTGTTGCGCGCGACGACGATGGAGGAGAAGCCGATGCCCCAGAGCTTGTTGTCCATGATCTCGGCGAGCGCCTTGCGCTCGTCGTTGAGGTTGGCGGACGCCTCGATGATCTCGTCCACGGCCCGCTTGTAGGCGCGCGAGTTGGCGCGGTCGGTGTGGTTCGGCGCGGCGAGCTGGTACTTGGAGGGGTCCGAGAAGATGTGGGCCTTGGTCAGCCGGATCTGCGGGGTCACGAAGCTCTGGCCGACGAAGATGCCCATGTCACCCGGGCCGCCACCGACACGACGGCCGTTGTGGGCACCGAGCTGCGGCTGCCAGCGCGAGGCGTCGGTGACCTTGTAGGGAGTGTTCACCGGAACGTAGCCGGTGTAGTCCGCCCACGGCTGCAGGTTGTACTCGCGGCCGCCCTCGTTGCCGAGGACGTTCATGCCGTCGTGGCTCAGGGCCGCCCAGGCGGTCTTGGCGGCCACGTTGCCGATGCCGATCGGGCTGCTCAGGTCCTCCGAGGTGTCCTCGGGGTTCAGACCGAACGCGACCATCAGCTGGCGCAGGCGGCCGATGTTGCGCGGCAGCAGGCGCTTCCAGATGCCGAGCTGGGCGTAGATGGAGGCGATGTTCATGTTGCGGTTGGTGGCGGCCTCGCTGGAGGGCCGGCGCGGGATCTGCGAGTAGATGCCGACCGCGGTCTCGTGGTACGGGGCCAGCGCGTCGAACACCGCCAGGATCGCGGCGCGGTTCGTCCACAGGAAGACGGTCGCGTCCATCGGGCCGATGAAGTCCAGGCTGGGCGAGTACTTGCCGTGCTCGTCCTTGGTGGGCTGGGCCCACTTGATGTAGTTGTCCTTGTCCAGATCGAATTCGATCTTGGGGGGCTCGTCGGTCGTGGCGGCACCGGCCGTGCGGGAGAAGGCCAGCATCGTCAGGGCGGCGGAGCTGCCGCCGACCAGCAGGGACCTGCGGCCCAGCGACGGGGCGGAGTTGAATCCGAGGGTCATGATCGTCTTCCTCTTTATTGGCATGGAAAGGGCCTCCAGAGGCGAGCCTGTGGAGGCCCTTTCGTCAGCAACGGGATGTCGATGGTTCGCCGACGCCTTCCGGCGCGGGCGGTGAGAGCGGAGCGCGGCGGCGGGGCCTGGAAGGACCACCGCCTTCGGGCGACGTCAGTGCTTGACGTTGCCCTCGACCTGGCGCTTCACGAACTCGTGTGCCATGTCGCCGAACTGCTTTCCGAACTCCAGGGAGCGCTCGACCGTCTTGCCGAAGTGGACGCCGGCGTCCACGCGGCTGCGGGCGCACGCCTTGTCGAGGTCGGTGAACGTGTTGAAGTGGATCTTCAGGTCCTTGGCCGGAGCGATGCCCGGCTCGATCAGCGTGGAGCCGGCCGGGAAGTTGATCGTCCAGTCGAGGGCGTCGGAGCCGAAGAAGCGCCGGGCCGTCTGCGAGCCCGCGGCGCAGATGGTCGTGGAGCCCGAGGGGTACTCGGGGTGGTCGCTGACCGGCAGGTAGCTGCGCCATTCGGAGGCGCGGATGTTGGTGACCGTGCCCTTGCCCGGGCCGCCCCAGGCGGTGATCCGGCGGTCGCCGTACACGTGGCGGACCGCGCTGATCGGGCGCACCGCGTCGTACTTGTGCTTCTGGTGCCAGGCGGCGATCAGGGTGTCGAACGTCGCCAGGATGTGCTGGAGCAGCCACTGGGCCCAGCCCTGGACGCCCATCGAATCGTCCTTGTCGTGGTGGCGCGCGACGACGACGGACGAGTAGCCGATGCCCCAGAGCTTGTTGTCCATGATCTCGGCGAGCGCCTTGCGCTCGTCGTTGAGGTTGGCGGACGCCTCGATGATCTCGTCCACCGAGCGCTTGTAGGCGCGGACGTCGGTGTGGTCGCTGTGCGTGGGCGCCGGGAGCTGGTGCCTCGAGGGGTCGGCGAAGATGTGGGCCTTCACCCGCCGGATCTGCGGGGTCACGAAGTGCTGGCTGACGAAGATGCCCATGTCACCCGGGCCGCCACCGACACGACGGCCGTTGTGGGCACCGAGCTGCGGCTGCCAGCGCGAGGGGTTGCTCAGCTTGTAGGGCGTGTTGACGGGCACGTAGCCCGTGTAGTCCGCCCACGGCTGCTGGTTGTACTCGCGGCCGCCCTCGTTGCCGAGGGCGTTCATGCCGTCGTGGCTCAGGGCCGCCCAGGCGGTCTTGGCGGCCACGTTGCCGATGCCGATCGGGCTGCTCAGGTCTTCCGAGGTGTCGTCGGGGTTCAGACCGAACGCGACCATCATCTGCCGGATGGCGCCGATGTCGTTCGGCAGCATCCGCTTCCAGATGCCGAGCTGGGCGTAGATGGTGGCGATGTTCATGTTGCGGTTGGTGGCGGACTCGCTGGAGGGCCGGCGCGGGATCCGCGAGTAGAGGCCGACCGCGGTCTCGTGGTACGGGGCCAGCGCGTCGAACACCGACAGCATCGCCACGCGGCTGGTCCACAGGAAGACGGTCGCGTCCATCGGACCGATGAACGCGAGCCTTGCCGCCGAACCACTGGCGTGGTCCTCGTCGACCTGGGCCCACTTGATGTAGTTGCCCTTGTCCAGGTCGAAATCGATCTTGGGGATCTCGTCGGTCGTGGCTGCACCGGCCGTGCGTGCGAAGGCCAGTGTGGACATGGCCATGGCCGCGGCACTGCCGACCAGCAGCGACCTGCGGCCCAGCGAGGAGCCTGAGACAGAAGTGTGTCCGGACGTCGTCATGACAGTTCCTTGCCTTGGGAGAGGAATGCTGCGCGGGCGTGGCAGGGTGCGGCCGGCCGCGTCGAAACGCGGCGGCGGGCGGGACGCCCGCCGCCGCGGTGGGGAAGGGATCAGCCCTTGACGTTGCCCTTGACGTGGCCCTGGACGAACTCGTGGGCCAGGTCACCGAACTGGCGGCCGAACTCCAGCGAGCGGTTGACCGTGGTCTGGAAGTGGACACCGCCCCACACCCGGCTGTCGGCGCAGATCTGCGCGAACTCGGTCCAGGTGCGGATGTTGATCTCGAGGTCGGCAGCCGGCGTGACGCCCGGCTCCACGATCGAGTTGCCGGCCTTGATGGTGAACTTCCAGCCCAGCTCGTCGGTGCCGAAGTAGCGCCGTGCGGACTGGGCCGAGGCCGCCGCGACCGTGGTGGAGCCCGACGGGTACTCCGAGTGGTCGCTCACGCCGAGGTAGCTGTTCCACTCGTCGGCCTGGATGTCCTTGACCGTGCCCTTGCCCGGGCCGCCCCAGGCGGTGACCTTGGACTTGCCGTAGACGTGGCGGATGGCGGTGACGGGGCGCACGGCGTCGTAGTTGATCTTCTGGTTCCACGCGGCGATGGTCACCTCGAACGTGGCCAGGATGTGCTCCAGCATGTAGTGGATCCAGCCGTGGAAGCCCAGCTCGGCGCTGTGCTTGCGTGCCATGACGATCGCCGAGTGCCCGATGCCCCAGATCTTGTTGTCCATGACCTCGGCGAGCAGCTTCTGACGGTCGGTGAGGTTCGCCGACGCGCTGAGGATCTCGTCCACCGAGCGCTTGTAGGCGCGCGGGTTGGTGTGGTCGATGTGGTTCGGCCGGGGGAGGTGGAAGCGCTCCGGCTTGTCGAAGATGTGAGCCTTCACCTTGCGCAGGTGCGGGGTGACCATGTGCTGGACGGTGTAGATGCCCACGTCACCGTGGCCACCGCCGAGCCGGCGGCCGTTGTGGGGGACGAGCTGCGGCTGCCAGCGCGAGGGGTTCTTCACTTCCCAGGCCGAGTTCACGGGCTTGTAGCCGGTGTAGTCCGACCACGGCTTGGGGTTGTACTTCCGGCCGCCCTCGTGACCGAGGAAGTTCATGCCGTCGTCCTTCAGGCCTTCCCACACGGCCTTGGCCGCGGCGTTGGCGATACCGACCGGGGTGGTCAGGTCCGTCGACTCGTCGTCGGGGTTGAGGCCCATCGAGGTCATCATGGCCCGCGTGTTCGCCATCTTCGACGGCAGCACGCGCTTCCACATCTGGTACGTGGCGTGGATGGCAGCCGTGTTCAGGTTGCGGTTGGTGGCGGAGTCGGACGCCGGCCGGCGGGCGATCTGGGAGTACACGCCCACCGCGGTGTCGTGGTACGGAGCCAGCGCGTCGAAGACCGCGAGGGCGGTGAGGCGGTTGATCCAGAGGAAGACGGTCACGTCCATGGGCCCGAACAGGTCCGCGTTCGGCGACACCCCGGCCATGTCGTCGCTGGGCTGCGCCCACTCCAGGAAGTTGTCGGTGTCTATGTTGAAGGCGGGCCCGGCGGGGGCGGCGCCCGTCGCGGCCGCGGCAGTGCCGGAACCCAGGCCGGTCAGCGCCACGGTGGCGGCACCACCGAGACCGGCGAACATCAGCGACCTGCGGGCAAGACCGGCGACGGGAGAGCTTCCGGACGTCGTCATGAGTGAATTTCCTGTCCTGTTTTGAGTGGGAACGAAAGATCGGTGGTGCGCACGGCTCAGCCTTGTATCCGGCGTCACCGCGCTCGGCGGGACGGGACCGTGCGCAGCGGGGGCAGACGGCTGTCCCGTTGCCCGCCGCTGGGGGGATCAGTTCTCGACGTCGCCCGTGACGTGGCGCTGGACGAACTCGTGAGCCAGGTTTCCGAACTGCGCGCCGAACCGAGCGGACGCTTCGACGGTCTTCGCGAAGTGCGCGCCGGCCCACACTCGGCTGCGGGCGCAGTCCTCTTCGAAGTCGGTCCAGGTGGACCAGGTCAGCTCGAGGTCGGTGGCCGGGACGGCGCCCGGCTCCTTCTGCGCCGAGCCGGCGGGGAAGGTGTGCGTCCAGCCCAGGACGTCGTCCCCGAGGAAGCTGCGGGCCGCCTGAGCCTGGGCCGCGGTCAGGGTGGTGAACCCGGAGGGGTACTCGGGGTGGTTGGCGACCGGCAGGTAGCCGGTCCACTCGTCGCCGGGGATGTCGTCGACCGTGCCCTTGCCGGGCCCGCCCCACGCCGTCACCGGGTCGCTTCCGTACACGTGCCGTACGGCGCTGAAGGGTCGTACGGCGTCGTGCTCGCGCTTGTGGTGCCAGGCGGCGATCAGGCTGTCGAACCGCGCGACCGAGGTCACCAGGAACAGCTGCACCCAGCCGTCCAGGTCCAGGTCGTGGGCCACGGCGGCGGCACGCGGCGACAGGGTCACCGACAGCGGCGTGTGCTCGAAGAACTCCGCCTTCACCTTCTGCTCGTCCGTGAGGTTGGCCGACGCCGCCAGGACCTCGTCGACCGCGGCCTTGTACGCCTCGGCGTCCGTGTGGTCCAGGTGTCCGGGCGCTTCGAGCTCGAACTCGGACGGGTCCTTGTACGTCTGCGGCGTGACCAGCCCGAGCTGCGGCGTGGCGAACCGCTGGGCGGTGAAGACGCCCTTGTCGCCGGGTCCGCCGTCGATGCGGCGGCGGTGCGGCTCGGTGGCCGGCTGCCAGCGCGAGGGATCGGACAGCTCGTCGGCGGTGTTGACGGAGCGGTAGCCGGTGTAGTCCTCGTAGGGCAGCCCGTTGTACGCGCGGCCCTTGTCGCCGAGGACGTTCATGCCATCGTGCAAGCGGGACGCGACGACCGACTTCCCGGCCGTGTTGCCGATGCCGACCGCGGTGGTCAGGTCCGCGGACTCGTCGTCGGGATCCAGGCCGAGCGCGGTCAGCGCCTGGCGCAGCACCGGCGTCCGCTCCTCGAAGACCGCCTTCACGACCTGGAACAGGGCGTAGAGACCGGCGATGTTCTTGTTCCGGTTCGTCGCGGACTCCTCCGCCGGACGGCGCGGGATGCGCGAGCAGATGCCGACCGCCGTCGGGTGGTAGGGGGCCAGCGCGTCGAACCACGAGGTCTGGAGCAGGTGGGTGAGCCAGGTGTAGCTGGCGACGTCAGCCGGGGCCATGGCGTCCGCCGGCGGGTAGCCGCCGCCGCCGTGGGTGGTGATCAGGTCCCGGATGAAATTGCCGTTGTCGAAGTCGAAGGGTATCTGCTGGGCGCGACCGGAAGTCGTCACGGGGTGATGCCTTTCCTGAGCAAGGGGCTCCGCGTTCCGAGAGCGGGTGCGCCCGTCATTCCTGTGCTTCGATGGCCTTCAAGTGCAGGGGGGAGACCTGGTAGTACGACGCGAGGTCGAGGAACTCCTTCTCGTGCGACCACTTGGCCGCCGTGGCGTTGATCAGGGCCCCGGTGTACTTGTGGGGGGTGGCCCGCATGAACTCGGCGATCCGCGGGATCAGCCGGGCCGGCAGCTCGGCCAGATCGACGCTGCGGCGCGGCTGCGGCGAGAAGGAGATCCGAAGGATCTCCGCGTGGTCCCAGCTGAGGGTGACGTACACCCGGAAGGCCTTGCCGGCGTACGCCAGCATCTCCTCGCTCGGCTCGCTCATCCCGGTTTCGCGGAGCATGTCCTCCACGGTCTGCGGCTCCAGTTCGCCGGCGATGCCCGGGGGGAGCTGGAAGTACAGGTTCACCGTGCGGTTCTTGCAGTCCGCTCCGACCAGGGCCACGTCTTCGAGACCGTAGCGGGCGAAGAACTCCAGGTTCCCTGCCACCGCACGCGGCATGGCGGGAAGCTCGGCGAGCTCTGCCACCTTCTGCGGGGCGTGCGGGAAGTTCGCGTAGATCTTCTTGAATCCGCCGACGATTCCGCAGTCGATGTAGTGCTCACTGGTGGGGGCCAGCTTGACTACCTGTTCGAGAAGTGCGCGGACGGGATGGTCCGTCTCTTTGAAGAGGCCGTGCGCCAGGGCGTGGGCATAGGGGTCCTCGATTCCCGGTGAAACCTGGATCGAGTACTCGACCTCGGCGACCTCCTCGTCGGCCTGGAGGCTGAGAACGACGCCGCCGTCCTCCGAGAATCCACCCTCGAATGCCGAGAGGATCGGCCAGACCTTTTCACGCGAAAAGGGAGCATCGACCAGTCGAGCGGTCTGCTCGATAGCCGAATACAGCTCCTGTGCCGAAACACCTTCGGACATCAAAACTCCAAATGCTCGACGTCGATCGCCTATTCCCGTGCGAATTCCTGCGGCGAATATTACCAGCCACTGCTAGAGGGTCGCTTGAGATGTACTCAAAATAGGAGTCAGCTTGACATGTCTGCTATCCGGCACCGACAATTCACCGGGTGCGAAAAAGGTACATGCCATGCCGGTAGGCCCTGATCCTAGGCAATGTGACCTCCGGCCGCAGGGTCAATGAATACCCGGTCGGCCGTCTGATTAACAAGACGCTCAACACAGAAGAAACCTGGAGGACGAATGGCCAGCGCAGGCATGGAAGGTCTTTACAGCGCCATCGAGGAAACAGCCGGGCTGCTGGACATATCCCCCTCGCGCGAAAAGGTCGAGCCCATCCTGTCCGCGTACGACCTGGACAAGGTCGTCGTCGCCTTCCGGGTGACCACGCGCGGCTCGGAGGACCTCGACTGCCGCTTCACGGCGCTGCCCGGGGACGTCAACCCGTACCTGTACGCGGTGTCCCAGGGCATCGCCGAGGCGACGGACCATCCGGTGGGCAAGCTGCTCGAGGAGGTCCAGGAGCACATCCCGGTGACCGCCCACGGCGTCGACTTCGGAGTCGTCGGAGGCTTCAAGAAGACGTGGACGTTCCTCCCGGCCGACAACCTGCAGAAGCTGTCCAAGGTCGCCGCGCTGCCGTCCATGCCGCGCAGCCTCGCCGAGAACCTGGACTTCTACACGCGCTACGGCCTCGACGACAAGAACAGCATGATCGGGATCGACTACCCGAGCCGCACGGTGAACGTCTACTTCCTGCAGTTCCCCGCCGAGTGCCGCGAACCCGAGACCGTGCGCGCGATGCTGAGCGACCTGGGCCTGCCCGAACCGAGCGAGCGCATGCTCGAGCTCGCCCGGCAGGCGGTCGGCATCTACACCACCCTGGACTGGGAGTCCTCGAAGATCCAGCGGATCACCTTCGCCACCATGGTCCCGGACGCCCGCGCCCTGTCCGGCCGCGTCGCCGTCGATCCGGTCGTCGAGGATTTCGCCGGCAAGGTCTCCCACACCTACCCCGGAGCGGTCCAGGGCCTCTACAACGTGGCCTCCTACGCCGGCGGCGAGTACTTCAAGCTGCAGACGTACTACCAGCTGTCCGAGGGTTCCCTGGAAGCCAGGATCCTTCTCGGCCCCGCACCCGCGGGCCACTGACTCCGCCCCACCGGTACCGCCCTGGACAACTGAAGACCGCCGAACGGGCTCCTCCGACGACCCGCTAGTTCTGCCCTGCCGCCTCTCCACCGAGGCTTGGGCGGGACATGACAGCCTCATCTGTAAATTCAGCCGGAAATGAGAAATACGGGGAGTCGAAACCCATGCGGACGTACAGGCGTGTTGCTGGCTTCATCGAGGGTCTGGGAGCCTCGTTCGGAATTACGGCACTCCGGATCTCCATAGGAATCATCTACCTGTGGTTCGGAGTGCCGAAGTTCTTTCCGGGGCTGAGCCCGGCGGAACCGCTGGCCGCCGAGACCGTGGAGCGGCTCACATTCGGGATCATCGAAGGAACGCTCGCGACGGTCCTGACCGGAGCGCTGGAGGCGGTGATCGGACTGCTTCTCGTCAGCGGGAAGCTGCCCAGGCTGACGATCATGGTCCTCCTCGCGCACATGGCGGGCACCTTCACGCCCCTGTTCATGTTCCCGCGGGAGACCTGGGAGTCCTTCTTCATCGGCACCCTCGAGGGCCAGTACATCCTCAAGAACCTGGTGATCGTGTCGGGCGCGCTGGCGATCGCCGGCCACACCAAGAAGCGGAAGCGCCCGGCCCCGGCCGTGGAGCCGGTGGCCGGCGCGACGGGTCTCACGGTCTTCGAGGCCAGGCGGGGGCGGCCGCGGTCCACGAGCGAGCGCGAGCCCGTCACAGCGCCGGAGCGGGCGAGCTGAACCAACCCCGTACCTCCGGCTCCGTCCGTACGGCTGGGCGATCCCCACGCAACTCCGCTTCTCGGGTCGGTCGGTAGCAGCACGAAGAAGCTCCCGTCGCAGGGGATCCCCTGCGACGGGAGCTTCTTCGTGCTGCTACCGAGCCGGCGTCAGCCGCCGGTGACCTCCGCCGTGACGTCGGCCGTGACGTCGGCGCCCTCGATGAGGTCGTCGACGTTCAGCTCGAACAGGCCACCCTCGCGCCCGCTCAGACCCGAGATCAGCTTGACGAAGTCGACCTCGGCATCGTCCTTCTTGTCGGGGTCGATCATGTCCTGGGCCATGTTGAAGTAGAAGCCCTTGCTCTTCGAGCGGTCGTAGAACCCCTCGACGAACCGACGGATGTCGTGGAAGAAGTCCTGGTACGCCGTCGAGTAGCGGTCGAGGGCCTTCTCCTCGATCTCCGGGTGCTTGAGGATCTTGTCGAGCACCTTGGACAGCGTGCTGGCCGCCAGCGTGGCGAGCGCCACCCCGGTCGAGAACAGCGGGTCGACGAAGGCGGCGGCGTCGCCGACCAGGACCCAGCCGTTGCCGTGGAAGTTCTCGTTGGTGTAGGACCAGTCGCGCGCCGAACGGTAGCCCGCGGCCGGGGTGGCATCCCGCAGCAGGTCCTTCAGCTTGGACGTGTTCTGGATCTCGGCCTGGAAGAGGTCCTCCAGGGACTGGTCGGACTCGGACGCGAGCGCGGAACGCGTCACGTAGCCGACGCTGAAGACACCCTTGTCGATCGGGATGCCCCAGAACCAGCCGTCCTTGGTCCCCTCGATGAGGATGTTGCTCCACTCCTTGCCCGGGAGGCGGTGGCAGTTGTCGAAGTACGTCCACACCGCCACGTTGCGCAGCTGGTCGTTCCAGTTGATCTCGGAGTACTTGCGGCCCAGCACCCGAGCCTGCCCCGAAGCGTCCACGATCAGCCGGGCCCGTGCTTCCTGGGTCCCGTTCAGACCGCGCAGCGCGTAGCGGATGCCGACGACGCGGCCGTCCTCCTCGATGGTGTCCTTTACCGTCGCGTCCTCCACGACGAAGGCGCCGAGTTCACGCGCCCGGTCCAGGATCAGCGCGTCCAGGTCGGCACGGCGCGTGTGGTACGCGTACTCGATGCGGCCGCCGGTGGTG
Organism: Streptomyces sp. NBC_01298; assembly: GCF_035978755.1. NCBI lineage: Bacteria > Bacillati > Actinomycetota > Actinomycetes > Kitasatosporales > Streptomycetaceae > Streptomyces > Streptomyces sp. NBC_01298. Next base: position 16,057 of record NZ_CP108416.1, on the reverse strand, counting down.
AACGAGAAGTTCCACGGAACCTCGTTGTTGCCCCACACCAGGGTGCCGCCGTACTTGCGCTCGAAGCCCTTGGCCTCCATGCGCTCCACCAGGCCGAGCTCCTCCATGGGAACCATCACGCCGGGAATCAGGGACTCGCCGACGTGGTACCGAGGGAATCGTTCACGGTCGAGCACGAGAACACGGTGTCCGCGCTTGGCGAGCAGCGCGGCGGTAGTCGCACCGGCGGGTCCGCCGCCGATGACGATGACGTCGAAATCGTCAGAAAACCCGAATTGAGTGGACGACATGTAAGACCTTCCAGTTCCGATGTGGCCGCACCAGCGATCCGCGTGAAGACCCCCTCCACGCACGCAGAAAATGCTTCAACGACCAGCGTGCAAGGAAGGGGTGGCCGGTGTCATCGCCCAGATTGCTCAGTGGAAAATAGGCTGAAACAAGTTTTGGGGACCGGCGGCGGGGCCGGGCTAGAGCCGCGCTAGAACTGAACTCGATATTCCGTGGAGTGGTCGACGGTTTGTCGACTCAATTGCCGTTTCCGTGCGGACTCATTCCTTCCTGTGTTCCCGGGCGGCACCGGGCGGGAGCGGAGCTGACAAAATTCGGGAGTGTGGTACTAGGCTCCCCGTGAATGAACCACTCACCCCCTGTCAGTTCTGGTATCTGGTCCTGGAGGAACGATGCTGAGTAGACGATCCCTTATTCGCAGTGGTGGCGGCGTGGCCCTCGCGGCTACCGCGATCGGATCATCAGTGGGTTTGGCATACGGAAGTGAAGACAAGTGGGCGCGACTGCGCAGGCACCTGAAGGGAGAGGTGGTGCTGCCCTCCGACCAGTCCTACGTCTCTTCCAAGCAGGGCGTGCTGGTGGAGCTCGACTCCGTGATGCCGCAGGCGGTCGTCTACTGCGAGACGGCCCAGGACGTGAGTACGGCCATCAAGTTCGCCGGTGACCACGACATCCAGGTGCACACCCGCAGCGGCGGCCACAGCCTGGCCGGCTGGTCCACCGGCCAGGGCATGATCCTCGACGTCGGCCGGCTGAACCGCGTCTCGGTCGGGGACCGCACCGTGCGGCTCGGACCCGGCGTGCAGACCATCGACGCCCATGTCGCGCTCAAGCCCCACAACAAGCAGATAGTCGGTGGCACGTGCGCCACCGTACGCATGGGCGGCTACATTTCGGGCGGAGGCATCGGCTTCCAGGTGCGGAAGTTCGGGGTCGCGAGCGACCGTCTCGTCTCGGCCCAGATGGTGCTCTCGAACGGTCGCGTCGTGCGCGCCTCCGAGGGGATGAACTCCGACCTCTTCTGGGCCATACGAGGTGGTGGCGGCGGCAACTTCGGTGTGGCCACCGAGTTCGAGGTGCGTCCGATATCGGCTCCTCGCATGGTCTACTTCGACAGCCTGTGGCCGTGGGACAAGGCCCAGGAGATCATCACGGCCTGGCAGGAGTGGTGCTCCAACGGCTCGAACAACCTGGGTTCGACCCTGAACGTGCTCCTGCGCGACGGTGCCCCGGGCAACGTGCCGATGATCAAGATCAACGGCGGCTACCACGGGCCGCAGGCGGAGATCGAGCAGGCTCTGAACGAGCTGGCCGCGCAGGCGGGTGCCACGCCCAGTTTCCGCGCGGTCAAGGAGCTTTCCTACGACGAGGGGATGAAGGCCGTCTACGGCTGTGAGCAGCTCGGAGTGGAGGAGTGCCACCGCGACGGCACCAACCCGAACGCCAAGATCCGGCGCACGCCGTTCCTCAGGGAGCGGACCCGGCTGCTCAACCGCCCCACGGGTAGCTCCGGGGTTGCGGACCTGCTCGCGGCCTTCGAGGCCAACCGCAGGCCGGGCCACATCACGTACCTGTACCTGACGGCGCTCGGCGGAGTCGCCAACGACGTCCCCCGCACGCACACCGCGTACGTGCACCGCGGCGCGGAATTCTTCGTGGCCTGCGCGACCTTGATGTCCAACGGGCAGCCGCCCGCGGAGGAGGCCGAGGCCGCGATGGTGTGGCCCACCCAAGCCTTCAACATCATCGACCCGCTCTCGAGCGGCGAGTCGTACCTCAACTTCCCCAACCCGGACCTGGGTGACTGGCGGCAGGCGTACTACGCCGAGAACTACTCCCGGCTGGTCTCGGTCAAGCACCGGTACGACGCGCCGGACTTCTTCCGGCACGCGCAGAGCATCGGCAGCTGAACCCGGCCCGGTCCGGCGAAGGATGGCGTCAGACCGGATCCTGCCGGTCGTCCGATGAAGGGCTCGCCCCCTGGCCGGCCCCACCGTCAGGGAACGGTGGGGCCGGCCGGGGGCGAGCCCTTCGTCGTTTCGGTGCCCGGTCCGGGGTCCCGAGGCCGGGGCTCCCGTACTCCTCGTGCGCTTCTCATGCCCGCCTCCACCGGACCGGGCCAGGGTGTCCGTGCACGTATACGCCCTTCATCGCGACGACCGAAGTGAAGCCGGACAGATGAGACCCACTCTTACCCGCCGCCTGCTGCGCTCCCTCTACGGAGGCATGGTGGCGTCCGACAGACTCCGCACGCGCCGGACCCCCGGAACCCGCAAGGCGCCGCTGCCTGCGGCCGGCCGCCTCGCGGACCCGGCCCGGGCCCACCGGGAGCACGCCCGCTGACCAGCACCGGCCGAAGCGGACTTCCGACGGAGTCACCCCGGACCGTCCCTTGTAGCGCGAGGAGTTGTGCCCGCGCTCATCTGCCCAGCTCACGGCGGGACTCGCCTCCTCTCCACCCGCTCTCAAGTGGAAGCTGCTACCATTTACATGTGACTTCCAGAAAATGGGTGGCGCGTCGCTTCGCCGTCGGCATGGCCGGCGCGGCCACCGCCCGCACAGAGCGACCGGGCGCCGGCACCTTCTGACGTCCAGGCCGGTACCCACCTCCCATCGACTCGGCGACCGGTCCCTCGGGCGCTGACGCTGCATGTCCTTTCGAGAGGAACCCATGAGTACGAACCCTGCACAGGTGGCACCCCCTGACGGGAGCGGCGGGGGCTCGCTGGATGCGCGTCAGCTGCGCGCGATCCTGACGACCGTCTCGATCGCGCTGATGGCCGTCATGGCGTCGGTGTCCGGGCTGAACGTCGCCCAGACGCACATGGCCGTCGACTTCGACGCCTCGCAGAACACGGTTCTGTGGATCATCAACATCTATACCCTCGCCCTCGCGGCGCTGCTGCTGCCCCTCGGCGCGATCGGCGACCGCCTGGGCCGCAAGCCCATGCTGATCGGTGGACTCCTCGTCTTCGGCGTCTCGAACGTCGTGGCGGCCCTGGCCCCCAACGCTGACGTCATGCTCGTCGCGCGTGCGGTCGGCGGCATCGGCGCGGCGACGATCATGCCCATCACCCTGGCCGTCATCACCTCCAGCTTCCCCGACGAGCAGCGCGGAAAGGCGATCGGTGTGTGGACCGGCGTCGCCGGCGGCGGTGGCATCCTGGGCATGTTCCTCTCCGCCCTTCTCGTGGACGTGGCCGACTGGCGCTGGCTGTTCGCCCTGCCCGTGGCCCTGGTCGTCGTAGGCCTGGCCATGACGCTGAAGTTCGTTCCCAACTCCCACGAGCGTTCCCCCCACGCCTTCGACACCATCGGCGCGCTCCTGTCGATCGTTGCCGTGGCCGCCTTCATCTTCGCCCTGCAGGAGGGACCGGAGCGAGGCTGGACCGAAGCCACGACTCTGATCAGCCTTGCGATCGGCCTCATCGCCACGGCGGGCTTCGCGTCTTGGGAGCTGCGTCGCCGGGACGCCGCGCTGCTGGACCTACGCCTGTTCCGTGAGCGCGGCCTGGCAGGCGGCTCGATCACTCTGGTAGTGGTCTTCGGCGTCCAGGCCGGTACCGCCGTACTCCTCTTCCCGTTCCTCCAGGCCGTGGTCGGCTGGTCGGGACTGCTGTCCGCGGCGGCTCTGATGCCCCTTGCCATCGCCATGATGGTGGCCTCCGGTCTGGCCCCCAAGGTGGCCGCGAAGATTGGCCCCCGAGCGACCATGAGCGCGGGTATCGCGCTGATCGGCCTCAGCCTCGCGCTCATGGCCCTGTTCATCTCCGTCGACGGCGGATACCTGTCGATCCTGCCCGGCATCATCGTCATGGGCCTGGGCCTGGCCCTGTCCATGGTCCCCTCGACCGAGGCCATCACCCGCTCCCTGCCGGCCGAGAAGCAGGGCGTCGCCTCCGCACTCAACGACGTCACCCGAGAGTTCGGCACCGCACTCGGCGTCGCCATGCTCGGCGCGCTCCTGACGGCCGGCTACCGCAACGCCATCGACGACAGGCTGGACGGCGTCCCCCAGGGGACCGCGGACACCGCACGCGAGGGCATCGCCAACGCGCTCGAGGCCGCGGGCGGCCTGGGCGCGAACGCGAAGGACCTGGTCGCTGCCGCGAAGGAGTCCTACGTCGACGGTTGGCAGCAGTCCCTGTGGGTGGGCGTTGCGGTCATGGGCGTCCTGTTCGTCTACATCGCGCTCCGCGGCCCGAAGAAGCCCGCCCCCAAGGCTGCTCCGGACGCGGCGCGGGATTCCGAGCCCGTACCCACCGGGTGACCGGATGAGAACGCTGTGCCCCGGCATGCACGCCGAGCCGGGGCATGGGCGGGACGGGGCTCCTGATGGTCGGGCAACCGTCCATGTTCCCTCTATCAGGAGCCTCTCGGATCCGCTGGAATGATGTGAACCGTGCAGCGGCCGGTCCCATTCATGGGACCGGCCGCTGCACGGTTCACATCATTCCAGCGTCAAGGAAGAAATACCTGGCGAGCGACGTGACTGTCAATTGATCAACCGGGCCCGCGTGCCACCGGCCCGATGATTTTCCACGGTCCCTCTATTCGTTTCCCATACCCTCCGTGAACCTACGGAAGACGAAGAGAGGTCTCCTCATGCAGAACGTCATCATTGCAGGTGCCGGTCCGACCGGGCTAATGCTCGCCTGCGAACTGCGGCTGGCCGGCGTGGAGGTGCAGGTACTGGAACGGCTCGCGGAACTGAATAGCGAGTCGAGGGCCGGCGGCCTCCACGCCCGGAGCATCGAACTCCTCGACCAGCGCGGGATCGTGGACCGCTTCCTCGAGCTGGGCAGCGCGCAGCCGGTCGCGCACTTCGCCTTCATGCACCTGGACATCGAGGAATTCCCGACGAGACACCCGTACGCGCTCGCCATCCACCAGTCCCGGATCGAACGGCTCCTGGAGGAACGCGCGATCGAGCTGGGCGCGAAGCTGCGCCGGTCGGCCGAGGTGATCGACGTGCGTCAGGACGAGACCGGCGTCGAGGTGCACATCGCCGGCGACGGGGGCACCGAGCGGCTGCGCGCCGGCTACCTGGTCGGCTGCGACGGCGGTCGCAGCGTCGTACGCAAGCTGATGGGCATCGAGTTCCCCGGCACTCCGGCCACGCTGACCGCGCTGCTGGGCGAAGTCACGCTCGCCGACCCGCCCTCCGAGGTCATCGTCGGACCCAAGGGCCGGCGCGAAAACGGGGTCTTCATGGCCTTCCAATCCGAGCAGCCCGGCAAACACCGGGTGATCACCGTGGAGTTCGACGAGGTCGCGGACAAGGACGCCCCCGTGAGCCTGGAGACGCTCAGCGAGACGTGTGCCAAGATCGCCGGTACCGACTTCGGCATGCACAGCCCGCACCGGATCGACAGGTTCAACGACGCCTGCCGGCTGGTCGCGAAGTACCGTGAAGGACGGGTCCTGCTGGCCGGGGACGCTGCGCACGTCCACTTCCCCTCCAGCGGACAGGGGTTGAACCTGGGGCTCCAGGACGCCGTCAACCTGGGCTGGAAGCTCGGCGCGGTCGCACGCGGGCAGGCCCCGGTGGAGCTGCTGGACACGTACGACTCCGAGCGGCGCCTGGCCACCGAGCGGATACTCAGCAACGTCCGCGCGCAGACCGCCCTGTGGCGCGGGGGCTTCCAGGTCGATGCGCTCCGCGAAGTGGTCGGCGCCCTGGCCGAATTCAAGGACGCCAACCGGTACCTGGGCGGCCTCATCAGCCAGCTCGACACCTTCTACCCGGTGGGCGACGGGCACCCGGCCCTCGGCCGCCGGATGGTCGACCTTGACATCAAGTCACCCTCCGGGCAGCTGACCGTCTTCGAACTGTTGTACGGCGCACGGCCCGTGCTGCTCGACTTCACCGGCCGCACCGACCTGCGGAGCGCCCTCGAGGGGTGGGCGGACCGGGTGGACTTCATCGAGGCGGAGCCCCAGGACGACCACTGGGCGTTCCCGGTGATCGGTGACCTCCCGGCCCCCGCGGCCGTGCTGATCCGCCCCGACGGCCATGTCGCCTGGACGGCGTCCGCGGGCCCCGAGGGCTCGGCCCTTCCGGAGACGGACACCGAGACCCTCAGGGCGGCGCTCGACCGGTGGTTCGGCCCCGCTCTCGTCTGACCACCGATCGCTGTTCCGGGTAGGGGGACACCATTCCCCCTACCCATTCGATATCGGATACAGCTTCCGGGTTACCGCCCCCTGCCCGAAAGGGGTTCATCGACATTTCCTGTTCTTTCCGTGGCCCGCCCTGAAGAAGCTTCGGCGCGGGCTTTTCGGCCGTGCCACAATTCACGGAGCTTACGAGGTTGACAAGGAAAAGGCCCGGGTGGCACGGTCTGAGCGTCTGCAGAATCGGCAGACCGATGAAGCGCATGAATACACAAATTAAGGAGTCACTCTGTGACAGCACTTCGCGGGCGTGCCCCCCTTTCGATCGGGGAGCTCGCCGATGAGCTGTACGGGCAGATCATCGGCCCTGATGACGCCGAGTACGAGACCGCGCGCACCGTGTACTCGGGCGATGTCGACCGCAGGCCCGCCGTCATCCTGCGGCCCCGAAACGCCGAGCAGGTGGCGCGCGTCGTGGCGCTGGCGCAGGAGACCGGGCTTCCGTTAGCCGTCCGCGCCGGTGGGCACAGCGGGGCCGGGTACGGGGTCTGCGAAGGCGGCATCGTCCTGCACCTGGCCCATATGCGGGCGCTGGAGATCGACGTCGAGGCCCGTACGGCCTGGGCCGAGGCCGGCATTTCCGTCGGTGAGTACACCGTGGCCGCCGCGGAGCACGGGCTCGCGACCGGATTCGGCGACAACTCCCAGGTCGGGGTCGCCGGCATCACCCTGGGCGGCGGCATCGGCTACCTGTCCCGCAAGTCCGGCATGACCATCGACAACCTGCTGGCCGCGGAGATCGTCACGGCCGACGGCGAACTGCTGCTGGTCGACGAGCACCGCCACCCCGACCTGTTCTGGGCCATCCGCGGCGGTGGCGGCAACTTCGGTGTGGTGACCCGTCTCAAGTTCCGGCTGCACGAGCTCACCGGCGTGTACGGCGGAATGCTGGTGACCCCGGTGACCCCCGAGATCCTCGAAGCGTTCATCGCCGAGGCCGAGGCGGCTCCCGAGGAGCTCTCCACGATCGTGAACGTGGTGACGGCGCCCCCCCTCCCGTTCGTGCCCGAGGAGTACCACGGCAAGCCGATCATTCTGGCGGCGATGTGCTACGCGGGTCCCTCCGAGGCGGGCGAGGAGGTCATCGGCCGGTTCCGGGCGATCGTCCCGCCGCTGGCCGACATGGTGCAGGCCATGCCGTACCCCGGGATGTTCGCCCCTGTGGACCCCCGCATGCGCCCCGTCTCGGTGGCGCGCAACCTCTTCATCGACCGGGTCGACCGGGCGACCGCCGAGACCATCGTGGACCGCGTCACCACCTCGAGCGCGATCATCGCCGGGGCGCAGCTGCGGGTGCTGGGCGGGGCGCTGGCGCGGGTCCCGTCCGACGCCACGGCCTTCGCCCACCGGCAGAGCAGGATCATGGCCCATCTGTCGGCCATCTACGCCGACCCGGCCGACCGGGAGCCGCACGACACCTGGGTCGAGGAGTTCATGGCTGCCATCCGGCAGTCCGATCCCGGTTCGTACGGCAACTTCGTGGTGAGCGCGGGGCCGGATCAGGTCCGGGAGGCGCTCTACCCCGGGGCCACCGGGGAACGCCTCGCCCAGGTCAAGGCGAAATACGACCCGACCAACCTGTTCAACTCCAATCACAATATTCTGCCCGCGATATCGTGAGAGTTCACCGGTCGTGCGCGGCGGTGCCCGGGCAGCAGGCCGGGGCCTGAGAGCGGTCGGCTCTCCGGACCGCCAGGTCAGTGGCAGACGGGGCGGGGGCACAGGGCCCCCGCCCTCCGTTCACGTCACAGGGTGCGGAGCTTGGTGGTGAAGACCTGGTTGGCGATCTTGTCTCCCATGGCGAGGCCGTCGGTGGCGTCCCACGGGTAGTGGACGCCGAGCCAGATGCGGCTGTCGGCGTCCTCCTTGCCGGCGGCGCTGAAGCTGGTGAAGTGGCGGGTCTTGACCGGGGCCTGCGGGTCGTCGGTGGTGAGGTCGAAGGAGAGGTTGTCGCTGCCGAAGTAGCGCTTCATGACTCCGGCCCAGGCGCCGCCGAAGGAGGCGTGCCCGGAGACGTAGGCGGGGAAGCACGGGCTGACGTTGACGCCCGTCGGGCTCTTCAGGAGCGGCTTCCACTGCGGGTCGAGGCCGCCCTCGCGGATCGCCGAGACGGGCCGCCACAGGTCGATGGGGGTGGCGAACTTGGCGTCGCGGACGGCTATGCCGGTGTCGGCCATGGCGATCGAGACCAGCGCGAAGAGGCGGGCATTCGCGTAGACCCCGAGGCCGCGGGCCTTGGCGACCTCCCGGGTGGCCTGGAGCATCTGGCCCGGAGGCTTGTACGTTCCGTCGTTGTCGTTGGCCCAGAACCAGGCCGCGTTGAGCTGGTCCGGGGTCCGGTTGATCACCGGGGTGGCGGCCGTGGGCTTGTCGGCGCCGGCCGTGCGCACGGCCTCGACCTGGGCCTTGTACTCGGGGCTCGCCACGAGGTTCTCGTACGTACCGAACTGCGCGAGAGTGGTGGGCCGGAACTGCGAGCCGGAGCTCAGCGAGAAGGGCTTGACCTGGCCCCAGAACGGGTTGACCGCGTCGGCGTCCGACTGGCACTTCGGGTCGACCATGTCGGGGTAGCTGGTGGGCCGCCAGGAACCCGGCTTGTTGTCGCCGACGTAGAGCTGTTTGCTATCCGAACCGTCCCCGGCGCGGGCGTTCATCATCTGGTTGACCATCCCGCTGACGATCGTGATGTCCAGCAGGTCGCCGCCGGTCGGTTCGCTGCCGAAGCGGTCGCGGAACCGCTGGTCGAGGTAGGCGGTGAAGTCGGGCGAGTTCTTGTCGGGCCGGTTCACGCCGTAGAGGTTGAGCAGGATGTTGTACGCGGTACGCCCGATGACGCGTTCCTCCTCGTCCGGCCCCTCCACCCAGCCCGCGTACGCCTCCGCGTGGATGTAGGCCTCGGAGGTCACCCGCCCCTTCCACTTGAGCTGGTAGGAGGACTCCGCGTCGTAGATCGCGGCGTTCATCATCGCGGCCGCGCGGGCCATCGGGACCGGGCCTCCGCCCGCTCTGCGGAAGACGCCCTGCAGGACGTCGTTCCAGTAGTGCACGGGGTCGGCTATGGACTGCGCCGGAATCGCCGCCTGAGCGGGCTGCGGGGCTGCGGCGAGGATGGATCCCGTGGCAGCCAGGACGGCGGTGGTCGCCAGCGCCCGGCGCCAGAGCGTCGTGCGGCGTCGAGTGGTGCGGATGTTCTCGGGCATGACTGGACTCCCTGATCACGGGTGGATTGGCCACCAGTGAAGGTGGCGGCGTGATCATGGCCCCCGGGCGCGGCGGAGCGCGTGTAAAAAATGGCATGCCGCGGCGGAATGGCCGCCACCGCGTGGACGAACGATACAAACCGCCTCTGTCTCCAGTCGGTCTGCACCGGCCTCCAGCCGATCCTGGATGGCGGAACGGGGAGCTCCGCCGACCAACTGCCACCGGGCGGGAATCGTGGGCGGCGATGCCGGCCTTCACCGAGACGCTAGGTGCCCCGACTTCCTTCCCGTGCCCGGGTTCAGCGGGGAGGCAGGAAGCAGGCCGCCCTCGCGCAGGTCTACGACGGGCCGATTGCCGACGTACGGGTGTCAGTTCAGAGTGAGTGGTGTGGCGTCGGCGAGGTGGGTGAGCTTGGCGGGGTTGCGGACGACGTAGATGCCGATCACGAGGCCGTCCTCGAGACGGATCGCCATGACGCTGTCGATCTCGCCGTCGACGAGCAGGAGGAGCGCCGGGTCGCCGTTGACGGTGGTGGGCTCGCTGGTGAGCGTGCCTTCCTTGTCGCCGAGGCTGACCAAGAGGAGCTGGATCACCTTCGTGATGCCCTCGACGGGCCGCAGCGCGGCGCTCCTGACGCCGCCGCCGTCGCTGATCAGGACGACGTCGGGGGCGAGCACGTCGAGCACGCCTTGCAGGTCGCCGGTCTCCACAGCGTGCTGGAACGACGCGAGGGCGGCCCGGACCTGGCTCGGGGAGACCACTTCTCGAGGACGCCGGGCGTCGACGTGCTTGCGGGAGCGGTGGGCGATTTGGCGGACCGTGGCGGGGGTCTTGCCGACCGCCTCCGCGATCTCGTCGTAGCCGAGGTCGAAGACCTCGCGCAGGACGAACACCGCCCGCTCTGTGGGCGAGAGGGTCTCCAGGACGAGCATCACGGCCATGGACAGGCTCTCGGCGAGCTCGACGTTCTCGGCGACGTCCGGCGAGGTGAGCAGCGGCTCGGGCAGCCAGGAGCCGACGTATGTTTCCTTGCGGCGCCGCAGAGCCCGCAGCCGGTCGAGCGCCCGCCGGGTCGCCACGCGGACGAGGTACGCGCGCTGGTCGTTGACCTGTGCCAGATCGACCTCGGCCCAGCGCAGCCAGGTCTCCTGGAGGACGTCCTCGGCGTCGGTCGCCGAGCCGAGGATCTCGTACACCACGGTGAAGAGCAGATTGCGGTGGGTTACGAAGGCGTCGGTCGCCGGGTCATCGATGTGGTCTCGCATCCTCGAATCCTCCATTGCTTTCATCGCGGTCCGTCCCACGGGTCCGTGTATGGGGGAGCGGGTGGCACCTGGGCCGCCTGATCCAGGGGCTACGACACCTGCGTGGGCATGGCCTCGACGCTCGGCTGCTCGGCGTCGTCCTTGGCCTTCAGGGCGCGTGCGCCGGCCTTGCGCGCCTCTGCGGAGAACTGCTTGACGGTGTGGGAGACGACGGTCTCCTTCACGCGTGCGCCCATGCGGCCACCGATGTGGAACCGGATGGCGGTGTCGTCCTTGCGCGAGAACTGGAAGATGCCGGCGCCGCGGCCGAGGCTGACGCACAGCCCTTGGAAGTCGACACCGGCGGCTTCGGGCCGCCGTCCCTCGATGCGGCGGAGCACTGCGTCGGCGGCCTGGGGGCCGAGCTGGGAGGCGGACTGGCATCCCATCCGGAAAGAGCGGCCCGAGGGCGCGGCCGCGTCCCCCGCGGCGACGATGCGATCGTCGTCGATGCTGGTCAAGGTTTCGTCGGTGAGCAGACGGCCCGTCTCATCGGTGCTGAGGCCGCTGCGGGCGGCCAGGTCGGGAATGCCGAAGCCGGCGGCCCAGATGGTCAGGTGGCCGCGCACCTCGCGGCCGTCGGCGAGGTGCACGGCGTCGGCCGTCACGGACACGGCCTTGGTGCCGGGGCCGTCGAGGACGGTCACGTCGAGGGCCGCCAGCCGCTTGGCGACGAAGCGGCGGCCGTTCGCGTGGAAGTAGGCGCCGAGCTGGCCTCCACAGACGAGGGTGACGCTGCGGCCCGCCTCGGCGAGCTCGGCCGCGGTCTCGATGCCCGTGGCACCGCCCCCGACCACCGTGAGCGCCGCGGTGACGGGCGCGGCGGCCACGGCCTGGCGCAGCCGCTCGGCCTCCTCCAGGGTCGCGATCGGGTAGGCGAACCTGTCGGCGCCGGGCACCTGCAGCGCGCCGCTGCTGCTGCCCACTGCGTAGATCAGGTGGTCGTACCCGAGGGTGCCGCCGTCGGCCAGTGAGACGGTGCGTGCCTGCCGGTCGATGCCCGTCGCGGTGTCGACCACGAGCTTGACCTGCTCGCTCAGGACGTCCTTGTACTCGACGACCGCGTCGTCGGACCCCGCGACAAGCTGGTGCAGGCGGACTCGCTCGACGAAGGCCGAACGCGGATTGACGAGGGTCACGGCCACGTCGTCGCGGCTGGTCAGGCGGTTGGCCGCGAGAACTCCGGCGTATCCGCCGCCTATCACGATGACTTCAGTCCGGCTGCTGTGCTTCGTCATGGTCTCTGCTCCGTCCGCTCGGGGTGTCGCACACAAGGCGCCGGGCGGATGGAATGTGTGACACCGAGTGACTCAGATCACATTCGGCGGTGACGCGGGCTGGTGCTATCCGAGGAGGATCCGGTGGCGGAGGAGGTTGGAACCTGCGCGTCCGTGCACCTGGCGCGTTGCCGTACGGAAGTGTGACCCGCGGCGATCACGGCGTCATGGTCTCGCTAGTCAGTGCGAGGTCTCCTCGCTACGAGCCACCAGTTCATGTCTGTATCCGACTGCCATTTTGAATCAGACAGGGCAGCTCTTGGTTGGTCGTTTGTTGTCGGCGATGTGGGGCGGGCTGGTCCTCGAGTCCGAGATGGCATGGTGCGAGTTCACTGGGAAGAATCAGGGGCAGTCGGATGGCACTGGAATTTCACCTGGTGTAAGGAGTCGCTGTGACCAGCTTTGTTATCACGGTCCCCGGTACGTTCGTGTCGGACGTTTCGGATTCCGTGCCCCTTGCTGTCGAACGAAAGCTGGCCCCGCGGCACACGGAGGTCAGTGAGAACGAGGGACTGCGTCTCCTCACACTGAACGAGGACGGCACCTTCTCCATCCGGCTCGAGGTCGAGGCCCCGGATAAGTACGAGGCTGAGCTCGATGCGATGCGGATCGTCACGGCAGCCCTGAAGGATGCCGGCCTTTCGGAGTCTGACGCCCCGCTCGGCCCGCCGGCCGTGACGGGTATCGACAGCGGCTTGTGATCGGCCTGCGGAGCGAAGAGCATTTCCGCCGAACGATTCGGGGAACGGCGCAGGACAAGAGCAGATGGCCCGTAGCGGTCGAGCGAGACCTGAAGCGAATAGTCACTCTGGAGGGCTGATGGAGGCGAAGCGTGCGTGGCCGGAGCTGACCGGGAAGCCGGCGGAGGAGGCCCTCGAGCAGATCCAGGCGCAGTGCCCGGAAATTGTGGTCCACATGGTGCCGGAGGGCAGCATGGTGACGATGGACTTCAATGAGCAGCGAGTAAGGCTATTCGTGAAGGACGGCAAAGTGGCTCGGGAGCCCAGACGCGGGTAGCCGTTGCTGCCACAGGATGAAGGCCCGGATCCTGCGAAACGGGCTCACCTCCCGTGCGGAGCACGGGAGCCTTGGAGCCTGCGAAGCAGGCCCGCTCTGGTGGAGCGCAGCGGAACCAGAGCCAGTCCGCAGCGAAGCGAAGGGCCCCGGCCGAGCACGGCAAGCCCCCCGGCTCGGGGGGCTTGCCGCTGTTTGAGTTCAGGCTGAGATTCGTATCCAGGTGTCGCCGTCGCGGAGCCAGAGGTCTCCGTCGCGGCCTTGGGTGCAGCGCATGCCCATGGGACCGGGCAGGGTCAGTTTTCTTTGCGTGGTGATGACCCAGGCGTCGTCGATGAGTTCCGCGTGGTTCAGTTCGACGCCGGGTCGGTTGTGGAAGCGGTGGGTGAGGATCATTCGGTTGCCCCGGACCGTGATGCCGTCGGTGTCTCTGACCGGATTGGTCCAGCTGCTCGCTTCTCCGGTGGTGGGGTCGATCCGGGTGATGAAGGCGCCTTCGGGGCTGTACCACGCATGTCAGGCTAGCGTTCCTTCGGTGGCGGCTGCGTTGCCGCCAAGAGGCAGCACGGGCAGGTGCTGCGGAGTCCAGGTGTGGTCGCCGTCGGTGTTCCAGCGGGCCAGGCCGGCCCGGGATGCCGGGTGGTGGCCGTAGACGCCTTCGTCGCCGTGGGCGGTCCATACTCCACCGTCGCGGTCGGCTATGACGTAGTTGATGGCGTCGCCGAGGCAGATGTGGTTCATCGGGAAGCCGCCAGGTGAGTACACAACGGCGTTGTTCTCCCAGGCTCCGTCCTTGCCCTGGCGGGTACGGCTCGACGTCAGCAGGAACCGGGACCAGGAGAGGAGAGCCAGATGATTGGTCGACTCGTTTATGCCCGTCACGGTTATGTAGCGCTCTACCCCGTCGGTGACTACCACCAGCACGCCGTCACACGGGGCTGGTACACGCCAGCCGATCCAGCCCTTGATGTACGGGGAACGGCGCAGGTTTCGTTCTTGGACCAGGATCACTGCGAGTTCACTGTCCGGTCCGACGCTCCACCACAGGGCTCGCCATCCAGCTCGGGCGTCCTCGGGTGAGAGGCTCCATACGATGGGCAGTTCGTCAACGGACATCGGTATTCACCTCAAGGACTCCGGGCCCCGACGGCACCCGAAGAGCGCAACGCTACCGGGCGAGTCGGCAGTGCTTGGCCTCAGGAGTTCCGCAAGGCAGGAACCAGACCGGGCCGCCACCCGTGTCCGCGCCTGTAGGCCGGATGACGACAGGAGCCCCAGCCCTTGTTCTGCAGCCGGCTGCCCGCGGAGCGGGCTTGGTCCTGGTGGGGGAGACGGAAGGGCGCTGGAGGGCGGAGTGGATCCGTCCAATGGGCTGCGGGCCTGGACTGTGTGGTTCGGGGGTGAGTTCCGCGCGGAGCGCGGGAGCCCCGCGGTCGGCCCAGGCTGACACCCGAGGGCCCAGGCCTGTGCTGGCTTCGTACGATGTTTCTGATCTAGGAGAGACATGCCCCGTGAGAGATTTACTCCCTTTGACTTTGGCCTGCCGCGGTTGGCGGGGGATTTCCACCAGGACTGGGGGTATGTCGGGGAGGCCGGGGATGTGGCCCTCGAAAGTTTCGGGGACAGTGCGGGGGCCGCGGCCTTGGAGTACGACGTCTCACTGCTCATTGTCTCGGCATTGAGCGATAGTCAGATCGAGCTGCTCTGGGGTGCGGCGACTGCGGAGAATTATCGGTTCGAGCCGAATGAGTCAGGCCGTGACCTGCTTCGCCGCTTTCAGATGGTCGCCCGTGACTGGCAGCGGGCTCACGGCAGCATCCGGCCTGAGGGGGCCGACCCGGAGTGGGGGTCGCCGGAGCTGAGGGAGCGGGTACTGCGTGCAGTCGGTGCGGCTCCGCTCTCGATGGGGCTGCGGGAGGTGCTTGATGTCTGCGCTCGGACGGTCTCGGTGGAGTTGGCGTTCAGGCTGCTGCTGCGGCTGTACGCCGCGGGTTCACACCCAGTGGCTCCGGCGGTCTGGACGGAGTATCAGGAGATCAACACGGCTTTCGCACTCGGTGAGTACGTGGTCGGCGCGATCGAGTACCTGGTTGAAGAGAAACACCAGTGAACTCGCTGCCCCCTGACAGGTCTGTTTGGGTGCGGTTAGGGTCGCGGATGATCTTGCCTCTTTCTGGTCCTCCTACGTGGAGGCATCCCCTTGCTGCGTTCCTGATGGTCCTTTGGCAGGAGGGGTATAGGCGGGCTTTTGGGTTGGGTGTGTGGGGAGTCTGTTGGTTGGAGGACTTGGACTGAGTGACCGGAGGGACGGGCCTGGGGGAGTGCGGGGTGGTCTGCTGGTGGCGGCCCGCGGAGCGGGCTGGTCCTGGAGGCGGAGCCGGAAGGGTTGGGGGCGGGGGAGCGGAGTGGACCCGGCTAACGGGCCTGAGTTCCGGACCCCGTGAAACGGGGTCACTTCTCGTGCGGAGCGTGGGAGGTGTTGGGCTGCGGAGCAAGCCCGCTGTGGTGGAGCGCAGTGGAACCAGAGCCAGTCCGGAGCGAAGCGCAGGACTCCTGGCCGAAGGCCGGCTCTGGCCCGGCGGAGCCGGGCCTTTCGTCGAGCGAAGCGAGGCGGTTCGTTGCCCTGGAGCGAAGCGGAAGGGCAGGCGCCGAAGGCGCCTCCGTCGAGCGAAGCGAAGCCGTTCGGTCCTGAGCGCGCAGCGCTCAGGTACCCGCTCCGAAGGAGCGGGCTCTAGCTTCGCGCAGCGAAGCCCCCCGCGCGAAGCGCGGGGGGCTCTAGTCCCAAGCGCGCAGCGC